>JBBQDJ010000423.1:0-3784 GCA_038319595.1 Verrucomicrobiales bacterium | reverse complement strand
TCACGCCGGAGCAAAAGGCTCGTTACGCGAGCTACAGGGAACCACACCCGCAACAGCCATGAGCTTTCCGCGTTGCAAGCATGCGAAAAAGAAGCGCGCTTTCATCAATCCCTTGCTCTGGCTCGGCAGCGAACCGTTCCGCATTTTTTTCCTAACCGGCATCCTCTTCGGCATCGCCGGAGTCATGCTGTGGCCGCTCTTCTATCAGGGAAAACTTTCATTCTATCCGGGCATCAACCACGCCCACCTCATGATCCAGGCCTTTGGCGGGGCTTTTGTGATCGGCTTTCTTGGCACTGCCGGCCCGCGCATTCTCACCGCGTCACGCATCAAGCCGTGGGAGCTTGTCCTATTGTTCGTCTTGCACGTCGCCAGTGGAGTATGCCACCTGCGCGGCCTCACCGCGTGGGGCGACGGACTTTTCCTTGCCACGCTGGTGGCATTCATCCTCTCGCTGGCCGGGCGTGTTATTTTCTTCCGCAAGAATCTGCCACCGCCGCCACTTCTGCTCGCCGCCACCGGCCTGCTCTGCGGCCTTGCCGGGATGCTGATGTGGTGCATCCCCGCCCTGATGCCCACGCCCGCCCTCTATCAACTTGCCGGGCTGCTTCTCTATCAGGGCTTCCTCCTCGGTCCGGTGATGGGGGTCGGCATCTTCCTCTTCCCGAGGTTGTTAGGCAATGACTTCGGCGAACCAGAACCGGGCGCGGCCACCCGCAGATCGTGGCGGAACATGAGCATCGCCGCCGTCGCGCTAATCGCCAGTTTCCCGCTGGAGGTCTGGGGAAATCATAGCGTCGGTCTGCTGCTGCGCACCGCCGCCTTCGTTTTCGCCATTTCCCACGTCCGCTGGATTGGGAAGAAAGGATCTCCCAAAGTCGGCACGCTGGCCAACGCGTTGCGTTTCTTCTGCATCCCGCTAACCCTCGTCGGTCTGGTCGGTCCGGTTTTCCTGCTGGAAAAGCGCATCGCGCTCGAACACCTGCTGTTCATTGGCGGTTTCGGCCTCGTCATCCTGATTGCCGCCAGCCGTGTCCTGTTCGGCCACAGCGGATCGGTGGAACGCTTCGCGAACCGCTCGTGGATGGCCCGCGGCATCGTTTTCGCGACTTTGCTCGCCGCGCTCACCCGCAGCTCCGCCGACTTCATGCCTAACGTGATGGTCACCCACTACCAATACGCCACTTGGTCATGGGCGGCAGCAGCCGGACTTTGGCTGCTCTGGCACGCCTGCCGCTTCTTCAAGAAGGACGAGGAGTAAGGAGTCGGGACCTTACTGTCCCGTCTTCGTGCGGGTGATAAAGAGGAAGAGGGGGACAATCAGGCCCCCCCTCCTTACAAAACCGGACTTCATCCGGTGCCCTTTTAGCAGCAGGTAGCCTGCTACACAAGCTCACAGGGTTTTCAATGCTTTCAACACCGCCACGGATGGTTCCGGACCTTCCTTTGAATCGGTCCATTTGTGTAGAATCTTCCCCTCAGGGCTGACTGTCGCGATCAGATACGAGTGAGCGAAATCGATACCATTAGGAAGACGGTCGAAGCGCACGCCGAGGATCACCGCCATTTCTAATAGATCTTCTTCCGATCCCCGCAGGACATCCCAGCGAGGGCTCAGGAGATGGCGTTCACTCAAAGCCTTGAGGTCCGCTTGTTTGTCGTTTACCGGATCCAGAGTGATGAAGGTGAAGCGCGTCTTCGACTTAGGATCGAGTTCCTTCTCAATGCGTTGCATGTCTGCAATAATGCGCGGACAAATCCCCTTGCAGGTGGCATAGCCAAGCGCGATCACGCGTGGGGTTCCCACAGATTTCGCCCAGACGACGCATTTTCCATCTTGGTCCATCCAAGTGGAACCAAGCGCATAGATCGAGCTGTCTGGTAGTTCTTTCACGGCCGCTGGGGCGGGATGCACCGCTTCTTCGGCTGGCAGCGGAATGGCCAGTAGTGCAAATGATAGAAAGATTGATTTCATGGGGTGTGATTGATTGGAACTTCCGCATCTTTCGCCCCGCGGAAGCCGAGGCCGGGGAGGCAGAAATCCCCCTTGAGTGAGGAGCGGAATGCCATCCGCATGAAACTGGCGTATTCAGTGGCTTGGTTAGGATCGGCGCCACCACCGCCGCAAAATTGTTGGGCTGAGAGCGTACCGTCGGAGCGGGCTTCACCGCTGGTCATCGCGGATACGAAGTTGGATGTCCATTCCCAGATGATCCCATGGATCCCGGAAACACCGTAGATGTTAGCTGCCTGAGAGCCAGCTACGGGAAGCACGGATGCCTCCGGTCTGGCATACCAATCGAGGATATGTGCCCTAAAATCCGGATCCTTGCTGGCGTCGATCGATTTCGCATCGGCACGGGCAGCGAACTCCCATTCATCGACGGTCGGTAGGCGTTTGCCAACGGATTTGAGAAAAGCCCGGGCGGCATGCCATGAGACGCAGACGACCGGCGCGTTCGGCGGTGCCTGCGAGCCAAGTTCGGTGTCGCCCGTCCATTTCGTTAGATAGGCTTGGTCGGCGAACAGGCGGTTAACGTGGGAGCGTTGCCACTCGGGGTGGGCGGTGACGAACGCGAGAAATTCCGCATTGGTCACCTGCCTGACATCCAGTTGAAAATCCGCCACCACCCGCGTCTTGTTGCCCTTTTCCAACGGTCTCTGATAGGTAGCACCTTTGATCGGCACCATCGGAGAGATCGCGGATTGGCCGGATGCCACCGCGAGGCAGCATCCGACGAGCAAGACGATGTATTGGAGCGAGATCATTGCTTCGTCGCACGGACCGCCGCGACGTCGGCAGGTGTGACCTCGGTACCGTTGTTGCCCCAACTGTTATAAACGTAGGTGAGGACGTTGGCGACGTTCTCATCGTTAAGCGCGAGCACCGGCATGACGCTGTTGAACTTGTTGCCGTTGACCGTGATCTCACCGTTGAGACCGTGAAGAACGGTGCTGATCGCACGGTTCTTGTCCGCATTCAAGTAATCCGATCCAGCAAGCGGCGGAAACGCGGCGGGGATTCCTTCGCCGTTTGCCTGGTGACAAGCCACACAGTTCGAGGTAAAGACATTCGCGCCACGCTCAATGCGCTCGGCCTTGTTGGTGGCGGCGGCGAGCGGTTGCCCTTGATCTGGCATGATCTGCGGCGTGCCACCTTCGGGTAGATAGATTTTTTCGCTGCGCTTGCCGGAATAGACCAGCGGGTCCGGCTCGCCATCGACCTTGATCATTCCCAGCGCGCCCTTGTTGAAGGCGCGGGTCAGCGAATGGTCCACGAGGATCACACTTCCCGGGACATTCACCTTGAACTCAAGGAGAGCCGATCCACCAGCGGGAACCATGGTTGTCTGGACGTTCGTATTGATGAGTCCGAGACCGCCCTCGACATAGACTTTGTCGAAAATTTCGCCGATGGCGTGAAATGACGATGTCATGTTAGGCCCACCATTGCCGAAAAATACGCGAACCGTTTCGCCCTTCTTCGCGTGGAGCACATTGTCTCCCAACAGTGCGCCAACGCTGCCGTTGAAGACCACATAGTCGGGTCTCTCGTCGATGGCCTTTTCCATCGAGAACGGTTGCAGACCCTGCTCGCCATATCGTCCCTTGGTATAGAAGTCCCCCTGCATCACATAGAACTCGTGATCCACTTTGGGCAGACCGCCCTTGGGCTCGACATAGATCATGCCGTACATGCCGTTAGCCACGTGCATCCCGACCGGAGCCACCGCGCAGTGATAGACGTAGAGTCCGGGATTGAGCACTCGGAACGAGAAGGTCG
>JBBQDJ010000422.1:0-3786 GCA_038319595.1 Verrucomicrobiales bacterium | reverse complement strand
AATACGGCGGTTTCATCACCGTGACGTCGGACACTTTGAGTTGCCCGAGGATGCCGGTCTTGCGGCGGATGGCGACAATCGTACCGGTCTGCACTTGTTCAGGCATGAGGACGTCGAAGGTGATGAAACCGCCGTATTGGGCGTCCTCCACGTATTCCTTCACCTTGCCGATGAGGAGCGCCTCGCTGATCATGCGGGCGCGGCGGAGATCGCCGTCGGTTCTCTCGAGCTTCTTCAGGTCGATCAAGCCGGCCTCGTCCTCCTCCAGCTTTCTCTTCTCACGTTCGTCCTCAAGTTTGCGGAGGGCTTCCTTGCCTTTTTCCATTTGCTCCCTCATCGCTTGGAGTTCGGCGGCATTGGAGCTGGCCGTGGGAATCGGGTTGGCGACGGCATCGCGGTTGAGATTGTGAATCTCGCGTTCGAGCTGGAGTTTGTCCTGCTCCGCCCGGAGTTCCTTGACCTGTTTTTCAAGGCGCGCCATCTCGGCGGCGGAGGCGTTTTTGACTCCGGTGTTCATTCCTTGCCAGGAAACCGCAAGGGCACCTAGCAGCAATGCGATGGTGGCGCCCAAAAGAAGTTTCATCGTGTCCATAGGGGCGGGACGGTGGCTGGCGAACCTGCAGATGTCAACGCAGGTTGAGTGGGGCGGATAAATCGGCAATCCGGCAAAATCCCGGAGCTTACGGGGTGACCTGCTGGCGACGGTTCAGATGGTTCTGCACGGACTCAGGGATCGGGTTGGTTTGGAGCCATGCCTGGGCGGCGGCCGGATCCCGATCGAACCAGACGTCGAGGGTACGGCGGTAAGTGTTCTCGCGTTCGCCTTGGTCGGTGATCCGTGCGATCTGGCTTGCGGCGGTGGCGGGGTCGGTGCCAAAGGAGTGCCAGATGACATTCTGCACCACACGGTCGGTGACATCGCTCGGGTAACGATCCAACAAACCGACCGCCGCTTGCGGATCGCTGGTCGCGACACTGCTGACCACGCCGCGTAATGCGTTGCTGCGTTCGGCGCCGGCAGGAAGTGCGGCAAAAGAACTCATCGCTGCACTCATATCTTTGGAGGCCCAAACCCCATACACGTCGTCCATCCGGCGTTGAGTGGCCTCACCGGGATTTGCGATCAGCCAAGCGGCCGTGCCGGCGGGGTCAGTAGCCGCGAGATCCTCAGCCACCCGCATCATCGCGCCATTGCGCAAGGCGTCATCCTTGAGCGCGGTGATCCACGCCTGGGTCTGGGCGGTTCCTTGCTTGAGCAAGTAAGGCAGCATGGAATCGAGTCCCTCGCCGCGTTCTTCGCTGCGGGGCATGCTGGTGAGGAGCTCGGTCGCTTTGACGGGGTCCGTGCCGACCAATCCGCGGATGATGCCGGGCAGGTAGGGGTTTGCGCCGTCGCCGTCGAAATTGGCCTGTGCCCAACGGATTGCGGCGTCCGGGTCCGTCGAGGCCCAGGTGGTCAGAATGGTGTCCCGCGCAAAGCCGTTGCGGGTGTTCTCTTTGGCGAAGGCGAGGGCGCTGGTCGGGTCCACTTGGGCCCAGGCGGTCAGTAGAAGCGAGTATTCGCCCATCCGGCTTTCAGTGATGCCGAGTGCCCGAAACGAGGCGACGGCGTCCTCGAAATCTCCGGGGCCGAGTTGGTCGATGTAGGCGAGCAAGGCACGGTTCCGTTCGAGTGAATTCTCCCCGCGGACGATCGATTCGAGGCGCGCGAGGCGCTCTTTCGGCGATTCCTGGCGCTTCGTCTCGGTGCGGGAGAAGGAGGACTTCCTCGGACCGATGCCGGTTTCCGAGGATGACGCGGATGATGACGATCGCGTCGATTTCGTGCCGCTGGGTCCGTTTTCGACTACGGCGGCGGGATCGGACGACGAGATTTTTCCCGCGATGAAACCTCCTGCTCCGATGAGGATGAGAGCGGCAAGAGCGGTGATCGGCGTGAGTTTCATAAATTCTTGGAAGTTCGTGGTGAGTTAACCCAGAAACGCCACCAAGCTTGGAAAGTTTCCAAAAAACGCAAAACGGGGTGGCCGGCCTCTCCAGGGCGGATCTATTTTTGGCCGAGTCCCCTATGCGTCTGGCTGGGAGATTTCCAAGGCCTTTTCGAGGGCTTTCACCCGGTCGACGAGTTTGGGCAGGCGGCGGAGGTGGGCGCGGAGTTTCATGTCTTGGCGGAACGGGATGGCGGGGCGCCCCGAATAAACATTCCCGCCGGGGAGGTGGGTGGTGACCGCGGCCCGCCCGGTGAGGGTGGCCTTGTCGCCGATGGTGAGATGCCCGGCGATGCCGACTTGGCCGGCGACGGTGACGTAGTTACCGAGCCGGGTGCTGCCGGAAATGCCAGTGAGGGAAACAATCAGGCAGTGTTTGCCGATGACGACGTTGTGACCGATCTGGACGAGATTGTCGATTTTCGTACCCTCGCCGATAACGGTCTTGCCGAAGCGAGCGCGGTCGATGGTGGTATTGGCACCGATTTCGACATCGTCGCCGATTTCCACGATGCCGACTTGGTCGATCTTGATGTGGCGGCCTTCGGAAAATTCGTAGCCATAGCCATCCGAGCCGATGACGCATCCCGGCTGGAGAATGACGCGGTCGCCGAGGACGCAACGTTCGCGGATGGAAACGTTGGCCATGAGCACGCAATCCTTGCCGATCATGACATCCTCGCCAACGACGGCATTGGGGCCGATGTCGGATCCGTCGCCGACGGTGGCACCTGCCATGATCACGGCACCGGCGCTGACCCGGACTTTCTCCGGATCCAGCATGGCGGTGGGATCGACCGCAGCCTTGGGATGAATGCCGGGAACGAGCTTGCGGGTGGCGGCGGCGAAGTGGCGGACGACGACGGAGAAGGCGAGGGTGGGATTGTCCACCGCGATCAGGGCGGCCCCCTCGGGTCCGTCGGTGACGCCACGCGGGACGATGATCGCGGCGGCTTGAGTGGCGAGAAACTGCTGGTGGTATTTCTCGTTGCCGAGAAAACTAACGTCGTGGGGACCGGCGGCATCGAGGGCCGCCATGCCGGTCAGAGACAAATCGAGCCCGCCCCGGACGATGTCTCCATCGATCCAACGGGCGAGCTCAGAAAGCGTGAGGGCAATGGCCAACTCGGGAGCGGATTAGTTGTCCTTGTCACCACCAGTAGGAGCGGTGGGGTCGAGTTGTGGGATTTCTGGTTTCACATCGTCGGGAGTCGGGAGGGACTCCGGCGGCGCATCCTTGTTGAGGTCCTTGAGGAGGCCAGCGGTGATGTCGGTGGCGTCCTTGGTGTAAAGGAGGAAGGGAACCTGGGAGGTGCTGAGGCCGGATTTGTCGAAGACGTAATCGTAGTTATCGACCTTGGCCTTTTCCTCAACGAGTTTACGGATTTCCTCGAGGATCCCCTTCATGCGCTGGACCATTTTCTCGTTGAGAGCTTGGTTGCGGCGTTGGAGGAACTCGCGGCGCTCGCGGTCGAGGGCGACGCCGGTTTGTTGGTCGGCCTGCCAGTCTTTGTAGAGGGATTGCTTCTTGGAATCGTTGAGGGACGGGTCTTCGAGCTGCTTGCAGAGGGTGGCGAGGCGTTCCTCGAGTTCGCGGATCTTGGCGAGGCGCTCGTTGTTATCCTTCTGGATGCGGGCGCGCTCGATGTTGATCTGCTTCTGCGCCTCGTTGGTGCGGTAGTATTGCTTAAAAAGCTCCTGCATATCGACGGTGGCGATATTCAGCTTGCCTTCTTGGGCAACGGCCATGGTGGCGAATGATGCCGCGAGGGCGACGGTGAAAAAACGGCGAATGAGA
>JBBQDJ010000421.1:0-3798 GCA_038319595.1 Verrucomicrobiales bacterium | reverse complement strand
CTTCAAGGATTCTGAACTTGTCGCCGAACAGGCGCTTGAAGTATTTGCGGGTGTTCGGCTCGTCATCCACAAACAGAATGGCGTAGCGTTGGTAGTCGTAGGCGTCGATCTCGTTGCTCATGATGGTGGATGGTAGAAAGGATGGCTGGATAGTTAATAAAGGCAGTATGATAGAATCAGGCCGGTTGGTCGAGAACTGAATCAGAATCCGGCGAGAAGCTGGGCGGCGGGAAGGCAATCCGGAAGCGCGTGAACTCGGTGGGCCGGCTGTCCACCTCGACGATCGCCTTGTGCGACTGCAGGATCTGGTGGGTGATGGACAACCCGAGCCCCATCCCCTTGCCCACATCCTTCGAGGTGAAAAAGGGGTCGAAGATCTTCTGGAGGTTCTCCGGCGGAATGCCGATGCCGTTGTCGCGGATGGTGACCTGCCAGCCCTCGCCGGCAGCCTCGATCGCGACGTCGATCCTGCCCGGTTCGCCGCCGATGGCTTCGACTCGCTGTTGGATGGCGTCGATGCTGTTTTGGAAAAAATTGATGAAAACTTGGACGAGTTGGTTCGGGTTCCCGCTGATGAGGGCGTTGTCCGGTGACTTAAGGTTGAACTCGATTTCTTTGCCCACCTGATGGCTAACCATGCGCCGAGAGCGGCCGACGATTTCCGCGAGGTCCGCATCACCCGAGGTCGCCTTGTCATCGCGGGTGAACTTGCGGAGGTCGATGACGATCTGCGAGACGCGCTCGACGCCCTCGCGGATGTCGGTGAGGATGTCCACATAGTCGGGCTGATCCTTTTCCGGCATGGACTTGGTGAATGTCTCCAGCGCGTGCAATCCGGCGCTGGCGTAGTTCAGGGGATTGTTGATCTCATGGATGATGCCGGCACTCATGCGGCCGAGCGCTGAGAGCTTTTCGTTGCGCACCATCATGACCTCATTCTCCTTGATCTGTTCAAGGGCGGCTTGGAGTTCGGTGTTGATGTCCACCATTTCGCGGCGGACGCGAGCCATGGCGATCTGGTTCTCGAGTCTCAGCCCCAACTCGGCGGTGGAAAAGGGTTTGGTTAGGAAATCATTCGCACCGGCCTGCAGGGCTCCGAGTTTTGTCTGCTCATCGGCACGGGCGGTCAGGATGATCACGGCCACCCCGCGGGTCGTGTGGTTTGCCCGGATGGCCTTGCAGACTTCCACCCCGTCCATCTCCGGCATCATGTGGTCCAGCAGGGCGAGTTGCGGCCGCCGCAGTCGCACGAGTTCGAGAGCTTCGGCTCCATCCGATGCTTCGATCACATCCACGTCTTCAAGCTGCATTCTCAGGAAGCGGCGGATATCCGGCTCATCGTCGGCGATCAAGACCAAGGGGCGCGCTCCACTGGGTCGCATGCCGATCATAGGCGCAGCCACGGGTGCCGGAGCATGAAGCGGCACCGGCCCTTTGGGAGCCATTTTTCCCGGAATCGACAAGGCGGCGCGGCGATGAAGTTCCGCGATGTTACCGCCGCCTTTCAGTGGATCGTCGTCTTCAGAGGTGCTAGAGGAAACTGCCATCGTGGCAGCGTCCGTCGGGAGATCGATGGTGAAGGTCGTACCTTGGCCAACCCGGCTATCGACCTTTACTGCTCCGCCCATCGCTTCCGTAAGGCTTCGCACCAGTGCCAGACCGATTCCTGCTCCTTGGAATTTCCGGGTCGAGGAAGTATCCACCTGCCAGAATCGCTCGAAAATCTTTGGCAGAACCTCCGCCGGAATCCCGACACCGGTGTCCTCGACGGTCAGCCGGAGGTGGCCATCGATGACGAGAACCTTGACTTCGATCGTGCCACTCGAAGGGGTGAATTTGATGGCGTTGATGACCAAGTTGAGCAGGATCTTATCGAACTTGTCGCGGTCGAGTTGGATCGCCTCGCTGTCGGACTTGCAATCCCAGAGCAGGGCGACGCGGTCCTGTTCCGCTAGGTGGCGCAATGAACGGAGCAGCCCTTCGATGTGCGCACCGATGAGTGTCGGCTGCCGGTTGATGTCGGCATGACCGGTGTCGAAGCGGACAAGGTCTAGCAAATCGTCAATCAGCTTGAGCAGGCGCAGGCCGTTTTGCTCCAGCATCACGGTCATTTCCTGGACCGTGGCGTCGGGGTTCTGCCGGCCGAGCACGATTCTGAGCCGCTCGGTGATTCCAAGCATGATGGTCAGGGGCGTGCGCAGTTCGTGGCTGATGTTCGCGAAGAACCGGGTCTTGGCTTCATCGAGCTCGCTGAGCTGGCGGTTCTGGGCCTCCACCACCTCGCGCGACCGCTCGACTTCCTTACGCAAGCAAAACTCGCTGAAACGGAGTTTTTCGTAAAAATAACTCCCGCCCAGCACGAAGACCGAGGTGACAAACAGGAAATACGAATTGCCGAAAAGCGTCTTAAAATCCGGCGTGGCGTGCGACAGCAACACACTCAACGTATAACAGACGAAGGTCGCCAAGATCATTCCCAGCGAGTTCCAGAATGTCCACCGCAGCAGCAGTGACAGCCCGACGAGCACCAGGTTCAAACCGGCGTAGTAAACGGAGTTTCCTCCGTCGGTCACCGCGATCATGGTGCAGATCGCAATCAGCGGCAGCAGCGCGATGCCTTGTGCCGCGAGCTTCGACCCGAGCTGCGAGCTTTTCGCCGCGCCCATATACCAAAAAATGAGCCCTAACAACAGCGCGCTGGACGCACGGATCAAGAAGAACTCGGTCCCGTGTTGGGCGACCATCACCAGGTCTAACGAAAAGCCGACGAGCATGAAGACGGCGGCAAAAACCGCCGCCCGGCGCGAATTGTCGAAGGCGATGCCGCTTTCATACTCGCGGAACGACTGTTGAAGTTCCGCGTCGGTCTCCCTCAAGTTGACGCCGGCTTCAGCCATTGGCGATTTCGATTTCAAGGAACAGGTTCACTCCCGTGGAATCGGCCCTCACCGTCGTCCCCTTCAAATTCAGGCCGTCGGGGACGAGATCGTTCATTTCGGACTCATCCCGATAGATCAGGTTCCATTCCATGACGAATTCCATCCAGGCCTTGCGCGGGTTGCTGGCCGCGACGTTGGTGACAATCACGATGCCTCCGGGACGGACCATGGTGCAGAACAACTCCACTAACCGCTTGCAGACCCGCTGCGAAAGGTAATCAAACAGCCCCGCGCAATAGACGACGTCGTAGTTGGCGAACTCGTCGTCGCCGCCCTGGGTCGCAGCGCGCAGCAGTTGGTGGACGGACCGTTGGAAATAACGGACCTGGGTTTCACGTCCGCCGCTCATGCGGGCTTCCTGGATGCGCTCGCGAGTGTATTCCAGCGTCTCAGGATTGAAATCTAATAGATCAATCTCCGCCAGATCACTTTCCTCGCACTCGCGCAGGAACCGCTGAACCTCCATGGCCGGTCCGCATGCCAGGTTGAACACCCGGGTTCTGCCACGCGAGACGCGGCGCGCACACTCGGTGCGGAGTTTCTCTACCAGAAAGTCAATCCGGTTGCGGTGGGCCACCACCGGCTCGGTATTCAGCAGCGTGAAATTGAGCAACTTGGCGAATGCGGATGACCCCTCGTAGGGATTTCGAAGCATCATGTTCACCATTTCATAGTCCCCTGCATAACCCAACGGCTTGGTGTAGGTCCGATAGAGAAACGGCGAACACAGCACGATGGGATGGAGTTCGCGGCGCACGTAGGCCTTGTGCACCGCCACCTCCGCCTCGCTGACTTCCGCCGAGACCTCTTCGAAGCGCTCCATCGACGGCAACACCTCCTCCACCACCCGGTTCTCGAT
>JBBQDJ010000420.1:0-3799 GCA_038319595.1 Verrucomicrobiales bacterium | reverse complement strand
CATCTCCTCCGCCTCGGGCAGGCCACCGTCTTGCCAGGCTTCAAGAAGTTTCACCAATGCGGGTTCCAGATTCATCGCGCTCCTTTCATCATGCATTCTCTCAGCTGATCGTTCGCCCGCAGTTGCAGCATGTAAATCGCGCCACGCGTGGTATTGAGAAGAGTCGCAGTTTCAGATCCATCCTCGCCGCGCAGACGGGCGCGAATGACCTGTCTCATGCGCTCCGGCAGTTTTTCCACACAATCCATCAGACGCTTGAGCGGGTCATGACCGGTCTCTTCTTCGAGCCCGTGAAGCTCGGCTTCGATCCGCGTCAGGCATTCCTCACGAAATTTCTGGTGGTTTTGATCGCGCCGCCCAGTCGACCGGAAATGCCCGAGCACCCGATGCCGCGCGATCCCGATCAGCCAAGCCTCGAACGACTGATCAATCTCGAACCTCGCCAGCCCGCGGAACGCCGCGATGAAGCTCTCCTGCGCCAGATCTTCCGCATCCGCCGCATTCCGCACTCGCGCGTGAATAAATGAACGCACCGGCAGTTCGAATTCCCGCACCAGGCGAGAGAATTCAAAGGAATTACCGGCAAGCACCTTGCGGATCACCTCAGTGATTGCGTCCTCAGTCATCATTTGGAATAGGCCGCGCCACCCGGGATCTTCCAGAGTTTTTTAGAAAAAATGAGAATGACTCCCGCACGTGAGTCACCCTCACGGCCTCTCCGGGGTGATGGGCGGGAAGCGCTGCCTATTTCGGAAGGGCCTCACATGCCGGCCTTGCCATCCACGGTGGCACCGGAGACGAAAATCATGGCATCGGTTTTCACCGCGCTCTTTCCGAGATACATGGCCCAACGGAATCCAGTCGTGCCCTCCGGACGCGCGTAGGCACCTTCGCCCACTTTTTTCCGTCCAGATAAACCTCGTATTCCTGTCCATTGTCCCTGACCCGGATGTGAAAAGCTTTCCCAACTATGCCCTTCGCGATCGCCATGTCCTCGGCCCGGCGATAGTTGAGGATGCCATCTCCGTTAGAATTCATGTTGATCTGAACCGACCAATCGTTGATGTTGTTCTTCGCTTGGAAAATAACAGCACCATGCGGCTTGGAGGGCGACCACGGTGACAATCAAACAAAGTAGGGACTTTTTCCTAAAAATGGGAGATTCACGGGTCCTTGCTTTCGTATTGGTTTTTGGATTTCCGATGCAACTTCTGGGGCGCACGGTGGTTATGGTCACATCCATGAGGTCCCTCTGCCGCTTGAAGCCGAGGGCATGACATCGCGAGAAACCGTCCCCATTTTTCCACCCTCCGGTCAGGCCAAGAAAGCTCCCGAAAAAAGTAAATGCCTCGCAGGTCTCCAACGCCCCAGACAAAAGGATGGGCATTTAGTCCTTACAATCAGCGTAATGGGAACGGAACAGCAACAGGCGATCTTGAGTCTTTACCAATTCTTTACAAAACTGCCCTTTTTCCCCATCCAACCCTTACGTCACTCTGGTTTTGTCTGGATGTCATCAAGCCGCACTGCCAACGACAATCCATGAAGAGGATCAGTTTCACCCTGTTTACTACCCCCCGGTAAGGCCAAGAAAGCTCCCAAAAAAAGTAAATGCCTCATAGCAATTCAACGCCTGAAGAATTCGCTGAGTTGAATGTCGCTCGGCCGGATTTTAAGGGTTTCCCGATGGTGCCATTGGGAGATGCTGCACCATTGCGGATTCCCGCTCAAGCCAGTGGCAACGAGCTGGATCTTTCTTCGACTGCTGCGCGTGTTCGGGTGGAGGGCAAGCTGTTTCGTCGTGGCGACTCCCGGCTGCGCATCAATGGCGTCACTTACGGCTCGTTCGGTCCCAACTCGGCGGGTGAGCCGCTGCCGGAACGTTCGGTCGTCGCGGCGGATTTCGCGCAGATGCGTGCTGTCGCCGTCAACGCGGTGCGTGTTTATACTCCACCACCAATTTGGTTTTTGGATGCGGCGGAGGAAAATGGCTTGCTGGTGCTGACTGAGATTCCCTGCCCGAAGCATCTGGGGTTCCTGGAAAGTGAAGCCTCGCGGCGTGAGGCCCGCGAGCGGGTGGCAGCGGTGGTGCGTGAGTCACGGGGCCACTCGTGTGTGCTGGGCTGTTGCATCGGCAACGAGATTCCTGCGGATATCGTCCGCTGGTATGGCGCGAGCCGTGTCGAGCGTTTCATCGGCGAACTGGCGGATGTCGTGCGGCAGAACGACCCGGAGATGCTGGTGACTTATGCTAGCTATCCGCCGACGGAATATCTCGAACTGCCGTTCCTGGATTTTAGCACCTTCAATGTCTATCTTCACGACCGCGAGAAATTCCGGCGCTACCTGCTGCGACTTGCGAATCTGAATGGGGATCGACCGCTCTTGTTAGGTGAACTGGGCATGGACACGTTCAGGCACGGCGAGGACGAGCAGGCGGAATTTCTTCACGGTCATCTTGCCGAGACGGCGCTCACAGGTCTGGCGGGCGCATTTGTTTTTTCCTGGACGGACGACTGGCATGTTCACGGCCATCAGATCGAAGACTGGGCGTTTGGCCTGACGCGCACGGATCGCTCACCGAAAAAATCTTATCATTCCGTGGCGCAGGTTTTCAGTCAGCCGTCCGCCGCGCAATTGGTTAGGACGCCACGCGTGTCCGTCGTCGTTTGTTCTTACAATGGCGCGCGGACGCTGGAGCAATGCCTGCGGTCGCTCGGCGAGCTGGCGTATCCTGATTACGAAGTGATCCTCGTGGATGACGGGTCGAAGGACAACACGCCGGAAATCGCGGCGAAATTTCCAAACGTCCGAAACATTTCCCAAGCGAACGCGGGTTTGAGCGTAGCGCGCAATGTCGGCCTTGCTGCCGCCACTGGAGAAATTGTCGCCTACACGGACTCGGATTGTTTTGCGGACGCCGACTGGCTTTCGCTGCTCATTCATCAAATTGAAACCACCGGTGCGGCAGCCGTGGGCGGACCGAATCTCACGCCGGAAGATGGCTGGCTCGCGGGCTGCGTGGCCTGCTCGCCCGGCCAGCCGATTCACGTCCTCGTGACCGATCAGGATGCCGAACATATTCCCGGCTGCAACATGGCGTTCCGGCGTGACGCCTTGAATGCCATCGGCGGCTTCGATGCACAATTCCGCAAGGCCGGCGACGATGTGGATCTTTGCTGGCGATTGTTAGAGGCGGGCTATAAAATCACTTTCGCGCCGGGCGCATTCGTCTGGCATCACCGGCGTCAGGGGCCGCGAGCGTATTTGAAACAGCAGGCCGGCTACGGCGAAGCGGAGGCCATGCTCGCCAAAAAACATCCAGAGCGTTTCAACCTGTTAGGTGCCGCCGTATGGCGCGGCGTGATGTATGGCGACGGACTCGTCGGTCTGCGGTTCGGCAAGAAGCACATCCATGGCGGCGTCTTCGGGCTGGGCATGTTTCAAACCCTTTACCAACCAGCTCCCGCGCATTGGGCGATGATCCCGTCCACGCTGGAATGGCATGTGCTGACGGCGCTGGTCTGGCTTGCTTATATGCTGGGCATCCCCACCTTGCACGAGGCCATTCCGATGACTTTATCAATTCCACTCGTTGCCGCATTGCAAGCCGCGCAGGCGAAACCAGCGAGAGACCACGCAGGCTTTTTGTCTCGCTGCGTGATTGCATTTCTGTGTTGGGTGCAACCGCTTGTCCGGTCCGGTCAGCGCTATCGCACGCGGTTTGCTTCGCCCAAATTCAACCAGCCTGCTGGCAGCGATGCCCCGCCTTGGCGCAGTCCAGTTCGAGGCTACATCA
>JBBQDJ010000419.1:0-3801 GCA_038319595.1 Verrucomicrobiales bacterium | reverse complement strand
GTCCCAATGTCCGATCCGGTAAAGGCCGAGCCAGCGGGTCTCAAAAAGGGTCTCCGGAGTGGGCATGGTGGGATTGGTGGAATGGGGGCAAGAAACGGTGGCGCTGCGGCGTAAAGCGCGATACTGCTCCCGCGCCCTGATGTCCCGCTACGATTTCCAGATTCCCGTTACCTTCAAGCACCGTATTGTTTTCACCCACGCGGCCTTTTCTCCTGAAAATCCGGCACTCGCCGAGTTGTTGAGCGAGGGCGGTGGCCGCAGGGCGATGGTCTTCGTCGAGGAGGCGGTCGCCGCGGCATGGCCGGATCTATTGGAAGACATCCTTACCTATTTTTCCGGCCTGGATTTGGAGTTCCTCGGAACCACGGTGTTTCCCGGCGGCGAGGTTTCAAAAGTGGACGACCATCTCGTGAAAGAGGTATGGTCGGCGATCGATGCCGCGCATCTGGACCGGCATTCCTATGCGGTGGTGATCGGTGGCGGGGCCTTTCTCGATGCGGTCGGCTACGCAGCGGCGACAGCGCATCGCGGAGTGCGCCTGATTCGATTTCCCACGACCACTCTCTCCCAGGACGACAGCGGCGTCGGGGTGAAATGCGCGGTAAACGCCTTCGGCAAAAAGAACTGGGTCGGAGCGTTCTCAGTGCCCTACGCGGTGGTCAACGATCTCAGTTTTCTCCACAGCCAAGACGAGGAAACCCGCCGCGGTGGATTGATCGAGGCGGTCAAGGTGGCTCTGGTCCGGGACCGCGAGTTTTTTCACTGGATCGAGCAGAACCTTGAGGCTCTCGCAGCGCTGGAGCCTGAAGCGCTCGAGGCGTGCGTCGAGAAATCCGCGTTGCTGCATGCGCGGCACATCGCGACCGGTGGTGACCCCTTCGAGACCGGATCCAGCCGGCCGCTGGATTTCGGCCATTGGGCAGCGCACAAACTGGAGTCAATGACCTCCTACCAGCTTTACCACGCACCGGCGGTGGGCGTGGGCGTCGCGCTCGATACGCTTTATTCCGCCCGCGCCGGATTGTTGAAATTCTCCATCGCAGAGCAGGTCCTGCAGGTCCTAGACGGTCTCGGCATCAGCATCTATCACCCCGCACTGGATTGGGTGGACGACAGCGGGCGCCGCCGCGTGCTGGACGGGTTGGACGAGTTCCGCGAGCACCTCGGAGGCGAGCTCACCGTGCTGCTGCTCAACGACGTGGGCGAGGGAGTGGACGTGCACCAGATCGACGAGACCTTGCTCGGCGAGTGCATCAACGAACTCAGGACCCGTTGGGAAAGTCGCGGTTGAATGGGTTTCATCGCTTGCAATCCGGTAAAAACCACGCCTAGCTTCGCTCATGCGCCTACGCTCGATTCCCCAATTGTTGCTGTTCTCAGCACTGACCGCATCTCTTAACGCCGCAGTTTCGCTTCCTTCGGATAGCTCAGCCTCCGTGCCTGCCACGGCGGATGGCCCGGCAAAGGAGGCGATGGACGCCTTTCAAGCCGGCCGGCATGCCAAGGCCGTTGAGCTCGCCAAACCCTTGGCCGATCAGGGAAATGCCGAAGCACTTTATCTGATGGGCTTCGCCCATGAAACCGGCCGGGGCGTCGAAGCCTCCAAGGACCTCGCTCTCGATTATTACCGCAAAGCCGCTGCCGCGAAGCACAAGGACGCCGCCTACCGGCTCTCGTTCATCCTTCTCGCTTCTGAAAAGGAAGCGGAGCGTGACCAAGCCCGTGAGGCGCTTGAGACTGCGGCCAAGGATGATCCCGCCGTTGCAGGCCGCATCCTCGGTGAAGCCTACCTGCGCGGTCGACTCACTCCGACTGCGGACCCGGACAAAGCAATTTTCTGGTGGAAACGCGCGGCAGATGCGGGCGATATCCCCTCCTTGCTGCTGATGGGTCGATTCTATGAGGGACAATTCGGGTTTCCGGAACTGAAAGATCTCACGGAGGCACTGGCCAGTTACGCCAAAGCGGCTGGTCTCGGCGATGCCGGTGCCATGGCGGCTCTCGGTTCCCGTCTGCTCAGCGGTGACGAAAA
Organism: Verrucomicrobiales bacterium; assembly: GCA_038319595.1. Classification (GTDB taxonomy): domain Bacteria; phylum Verrucomicrobiota; class Verrucomicrobiia; order Verrucomicrobiales; family Akkermansiaceae; genus Luteolibacter. The sequence goes on along the minus strand of JBBQDJ010000419.1, from coordinate 1,769 downwards.
GGTTCGCGACGAGAAAAAAGGCCGTGAGTGGCTCAAGAAAGCCATCGATGCCAAGGAATACACTGGATATCTGGCTCTCGGGGATTTCGAGGAAAACGTCAAAAAGGATCTCAAGGCCGCCCTCGCCGAATACGAGCGCGGCAAGGATGCCGGGCAAATGGATTGCATCCTCCGCACCGCCGATTTCTACATCGAAGGAAAAGGCGTCGAGAAAGATGGCGCCCGGGGCCGCGCGCTGCTTGAAAAAGCGGCTGAAGCTGGCAGTGCAGTGGCTAATTTCCGGCTCGCCGTCCAGGCGCTTTCCGTCGAGAAACCCGACCTTCTCGGTGGCTACAAGCACCTCGTCGCCGCAGCGAACGGAAACCTTGTGGAAGCCCAGAACGAGCTCGGCCTGCTCTACCTCTCCGGCAAGCTCGCCGTTGCCGATTCCGCTGCCGGAGTCGCCTGGTTGACGCGTGCTGCCCAAGGCGGCTACGCCCAGGCACAAAACAACCTCGCCACCCTCTATGAACGCGGTGCCGCAGGACTCACCCAGAGCGCAGAAAATGCCGGCCAACTTTACGCGCTCGCCGCTAATCAGGGCCATGGCCCGGCGACACTTGCTCTCGCTCGCCTAGTCTATCTCGGCGTCGGAACCAAGGCCGACCCGGTCAAAGCATGGGCGCTCGCCACCCTCGCCCAAGAGCGGAAAGCTGAAGACGCCGAAAAGTTTGTCACTGAAATCGCGCTCCAACTCGACGACAAGCAGAAGGTCGAAGCGAAGAAGCAACTCGAAGACATGAAGTCGGGCAAAGTGGCCGACGAAAAGAAACCCGCGCCCACCCCGAAGCCGGAAGCAGCTCCGGTTCCCAAGAAACCGAAGTAACCTGCCCAATGTGACCCGACTGTCCCAGTCGGGAGCTTGAGCCAGGCAGGAGATCCGGCTGAGACAGACGGAACACATTCCCCTTGTGAAAATCCTCGTCACCGCCGGGCCCACCCGCGAACCGATCGACCCAGTCCGTTTCCTGACGAATCGCTCGTCCGGAAAAATGGGCTACACCCTGGCCGGGGCTTTCGTCCATGAAGGACATTCCGTGATGCTCGTTTCCGGCCCGACCGCTCTCGATGTCCCGGAAAATGTCGATTTCATTCCGGTCGAGACCGCCGCCGAGATGTATGACGTCGTCTCGCGGCACATCGGAAAAATGGACATCGCCGTGTTCGCCGCCGCCGTCGCCGACTACACCCCGGCCACCGTCGAGCCTCAGAAAATCAAGAAATCAGGCGACACCCTCACTCTCGAGCTCGTCCGCACCGCCGACATCCTCGGCTCCGCCCGCCAGCCCTTCGGCTTCAAAGGCACGCTCGTCGGCTTCGCGGCAGAAACCGAGCATCTCGAAGCCAACGCCCGTGAAAAACTCGTTCGCAAGCACTGCGACCTCATCATTGCCAACGACGTTTCCCTACCCGGACTCGGCTTCGACTCCGACGACAACCAACTCCTCCTCGTCTATCCCGACCGCACCGAATCCCTCCCTGCCGCATCCAAACACGCGCTCTCCCTCCAACTCGTCGATGCCATTGTGGAAATAGCCAAGAGTCCAGAAGCCAGAGCCCAGAACCCAGATCCTCGATAATCCCCCATCCGCCCTCTTCCTCCGCGTTCCTTTGCGACCTCTGCGGTTCCCTCTTCCCATCCCCCATCCCCTATCCCCTATCCCCCATCCCCTATCCCCTATCCCCTATCCCCTATCCCCTATCCCCTATCAATCTTCCCAGGACCGACC
>JBBQDJ010000418.1:0-3805 GCA_038319595.1 Verrucomicrobiales bacterium | reverse complement strand
CAGAACCAACCAAGTTATTACTCGAGCTACTGTTAGCATACAGGTTGGTCGCGTTCACAGCGTCAAACAATGTCCACGAGCTCGTGCTCCCACCAAGCATAATTTCAAAAGCGGCTGTTGTGTCAGTCTTCGCGGCACCCTAGGTTGTTACTACACTCGGGCCAGCAGCGACAGTAACAGACGCTTGCGGTCGATTACTGGTATTTGGATCACGGCCGATGGTTTTCCATCGGCCGAGAAGGAGCCGAAGCGTATGGAGAGCACGATGAGGCCTGCAGAAGTTCCTTAATGGAGTCCCTGATCCTGATCAACCCGCTAGAACCATCTGTTAGCCATTCCTGGTAGAAGCGCCCATTGGATGGGGTTTCCTAAGGTTCCGGGGCAGTGGCGGGGACGACCCACTCGCCGGCGAGGAGGCGGGTGATCTCGAACTGGCGTGTTTCGCCGTCCTTAACGCGGCGGAGCTCCAGGGTGACGCGGGAGTTGAAGGTGCCGTCGGTGAAGAGTCTTCTCATGGCTTGGGCTTCGGGGGTGCCGTTGCGACAGTAGCCGCAGAGGGTAACTTCGATGTCCGGGGAAGTCAGGGAATAGGAGGTCCAGATGGATTCGTCCTTGAAGGTGCTGTTATAATAGAAGCCGGGCGCGGCGATGACACGGACGCAAGCTTGCTCGCCTCCTCCGGCGAGGATTTCAGTCCAGGAGGGGGTGACGGTGCGGGCGAAGGCGTCGAAGTCGAGCTGCCAGCGGCCACGGTCGTCCGGGGTGAGGAGGGCGAGTCGCTGAACGAGTTTCTCGGTGCCCTTGTAGTTGACGAGGACGCCTTCGATGAGGAGACCGTCGGCATCGATGCTGCTCAACCAGTCGAAGCTTTCGATGGGGCCGTCGCGTTGTTCTGACTTGGTGCAGTAGTCGAGAATCGAGGCTGGGGTGGTGGTGCCGGCGCGGAAGAGAAAGGGCACTATTTTCAGATCCCGGTTGGTGAGGGCGTTTTTGACCAAGGCGATGGCCTGGCTGCGGCTGGGTGACGGAAAGCGGGATGCGATTTTCACGTTCAGCCCGCTCTCATCATCCATGGTCGAGGTGGCAACAACCGTATTCAAAATCTTAGGCCGCAGCCAGATGCCGAAGGCGATGATGATGATGGCGAAGGCCCCGGTCCCAAGGGCGATGGACCAGAGTTTGAGCGAGCGATCGCGAGAAGCGGCGGCGACGGAGCGGGAACCACGGTGGCGGACGCCATCGCCGCCGAAGTCGGCCGGGACAGCAGGGCCACGCAGCTTCGAAACCCGTCCGATATCGGGGGCCTCATCGGTCCGGACATGGCGGGAGGCGATTCCTCTCCGAACGTCTTTGGGCTTCATGGCGGTTGGGTGGTGTGTTGGCCGGTTTTCCTGATGAGCCGAGGATTGCCCTCGGTCACTGGACGGGCACGGTGTTTCGTTGATTGGAATGAGGCTAGAAAAGTCAGAGGAGGCCTGCAAGCATCGAGAATGGGACGGAAAAAGTCATTTGAACTGCTCGTCAAAGGGCGTGTCCGCAGTGGCCCAGTCTTCGGCAAGGACGCGTGAGATTTCCACTTGGCGGCGCTCTGCACCGGCGGTCCGGCGGATTTCGAGGACCGCACGGTGGAGGTTGGCATCTTTGGAGAGGAGCCATTTCATGGCATTTCCTTGCGGGGAATGCCTGCGGCAGTAGCCGGTGAGGATTTCCTCGGTATCTGGCGAGGCAAGGCTGACGCATTGCCATTCATTCTCATCCCGAAACGGGCCGTTGTAGTAGCTGTCGTTGACGAGATAGACGCGAACTTTAGCGACGGGCACGCTCGCCCCAAGAAAATCCGCCCAAGACGGGGTGACGGTGCGGGCGAGTGAGTCGAAATCGATTTTCCATTTCCCATCAGTGCCAGCAACGAGTGTGGCAAGGCGGTTGCGAGGAGGCCCGTCGCTTTGAAAAGCGATGAGGACACCGTCGATGGAAAGGCCATTGGCATCGAGATTTCCTAGCCATTCGAGGTGATCGACGCGGCCATCGACGTTTTCGAGATTCCCAAGGAACTCAACTTGGCGGGCAGGTGGAACTTCAGCCGGGCGGAAGTAGGTGGAGAGTTTGGCGGGGTCCCGGAGGGCAAGACCCCGGCGGACCAGTGCAAGCGCTTCATCCTCGGGCAGCGAGGGAACGCGGTTGGCTTCAGTCATTTCACCCGGGCTCCTCACTGCCGGAGTGGCGGTGGAAATGGCTTCCCCTTCCCTGCCGAACTTCATGCCCTGCCAGACGGCAACGCCGAGGCTGACCAGGGCGGCGACGCCGATCAAAATGGTCCAGGTGGCGACGACTTTCCGGCGGAGGCGATTGTTCCGCAGCCGGCGGGTACTTTCGCTGGTCCGGCGTTTTTTGCGTTTCCCTTTGGGCAGACCGGTTCCGGGTATCCGGGCGACGCGGCCGATATCAGGGGCGTCCCCAGCCTCACGCTCGTTGCGTGTCGAGCGGACGGAACGTTGGACTCCATCGGATTTCATTCAGCGATTCATGGGGGGATGGCGCCAATCGTTCAGCGCGGGGTCATGGTGATCCGGAAGCGATCGTAGCGGTCATCAGGCCGGAAGAGCCAGCCGGGTTGGCGATCGGTCACGTCGTAGCCAGTAAGCATGAACTCGGGCAGGAACTGGTTACTGTTAGGGTCGTAGACGTTCTGGCCGGTGAAGTAGCCTTTGAGGCGGTAGTCAAAATTGTTGTCGTAGCCGTAGCGTTGGCCGGGTGGGCCGCTCTCCGAGAGTCGGTCGGGATTTTTCATTTTGTCCTCGCGCATGACCACGAGTTTGGCGCGGTTCCAAGGCTGCCGCGGCTTGCGGACGTATCCCCAGAAACGGGTCTTTTCAACGAAGTAGCGCCGACCGTAGAAAAAGTCGCCGGTGGGTTCGTTGGCGATTTTGAAATTCCGCTCCTCGATGGTGGGTCCGCCGAGATTTCCGGTCCCCATGGAAGATGATCCGCAATGGGTGAGCAGGCTGCAAAGAAACCCGAGAGACACCATCCTCAGAGAAAAACGAATCATGGCGCGCAGATTAGGGATGGATTTGCAGCTTCCGCAAGCGCGTAACCGAGTCAAACCCGCGATTTCCCGCCTTGGAAGTTCCGAGAGGCACGGCGATACTCCGGTCATGCCGCGCATTCTCATCACATTGGGCGATCCTGCGGGGATCGGTCCGGAGGTCATCGACCATGCTCTCGCATCGGGGGACCTCCCGCGGGATCATGAATTCATCGTGCTGGGTGACCGAAGCGCCGGAACGCCGGGCAGACCGGATGCAGAGTCTGCCACCGCCGCACTCGCCGCATTGCACGAAGCGGTGGAACTGCTGAAATCCGACCGTGCCGATGCCGTGGTGACCGGGCCGGTGGCCAAGGAAGGCCTGCAAGCGTTGGGATTTCCCTTTCCCGGCCAGACGGAGTTTTTTGCTGAGGCCTTCGGGGTGCAGGATTATGGGATGTTGCTCACAGGTGCGACCCTGACGGTGGGCCTGGCGACGATCCATGTGCCGCTGTCGGCGGTGCCACAGCTTCTCACTGAAGAGCGGATCGTGCGGATCGGCCTCCTAACAGCGATGTTTCTCCGTCGCAGGGGGATTGACCATCCGAGGATCGCGGTCGCCGGGCTGAATCCGCATGCGGGGGAAAATGGGGCGTTCGGCGATGAGGAAACGAGGATCATCCAACCCGCCATTGCGTTCTTGAATCGCAACGGTACTGCGAGGTTCACGGGCCCGGCGGTGCCGGATGCAATTTTCCGCGATGCGGCGGAAGGCCT
>JBBQDJ010000417.1:0-3808 GCA_038319595.1 Verrucomicrobiales bacterium | reverse complement strand
TTGAGCACTCAGCAACACGGCGAGGAATGGCTTGCTGCCTTGTTCGGAAACAAGATGGAACTCACCGCGCGTGAGAAGCCGTTGGAATTCGTGTTAGCAAACTTGCCTGCGGATCAAACGGCGGCGGCGATCGCCCGGCTGCTGCCGAAGCCGCTTCCCAAAGATGGCTCAGGCCCGTGGCTCAGCCTCGCGATGAAAACCGGCGATGCCGCGGTCATCGGCTCAATCTATCAGCAATTGGTTTCTGGAGGTTTCGATGCCAATGCATCCCTAACCACCCTTCGCGGACTCGGCGCTGCCGTTAGCCAACGCCGCATCAGACCGGCGGGCGATCCCGCCCAGCTTTTGCCGCTCATGAATCGCGGCGAACCAGCCAGTCGCATCGCAGCGATCTCGCTGGCCGGTGCCATGGCTCCTGCCGAACTTTTACCTCGGCTTGCCGAGATTTCATCGGAAGACACGCCTTCAGAAATCCGGACTGCGGCTGTCGATGCGCTCGGGAATTTCCAATCGCCCGCCGCACTTCAAGCCCTAGTCGCGCTGGCCGACGCGAAGTCGCCACCGGCGATCCGCCAACACGCCGCACTTGCACTTGCTAGATTCTATCGCGATGCGGCAGTTCCGTTGATCGCCGGAGTCGCCGCCGGAATTTCGGATGCGGAAACGTCCCGCCAGTTCTGGCAGCGGGCACTTTCCTCGAAAGGCATTTCGAAACAACTGGCCGTTGTTTTCAATGCAAAACCGCTATCCCCGGACATCGCCCAGATGACGCTACAACATATTCCCGATGTGGCCGAACATGATGCCCTTCTCAAGGTGCTGCGTTCTGAGGCCGGTGCGGCGGGAGCACAATCCTACTCTGCGGAACGGATCGCAAAAATCGCCGTTGCCGCGAAGGAAACAGGCAACCCTCACCGCGGCGAACTCGTCTATCGCCGCGCGGAACTCGCCTGCACCGTATGCCATGGCATCGGTGGCGCGGGTGGCAAAGTGGGCCCGGATCTCACCTCCATCGGCGCGAGTGCGCCGTTAGACTATATCGTCGAGTCCGTCGTCAATCCCGGAGCCAAGGTCAAGGAAGGCTATCACTCCATCATGATCGAAACCAAGGACGGCAGATCGATCATGGGCCAGCTCGTGAAAAGCGGGGGTGGCAGCTCGGTGATCCGCGATGGTTCCGGAGCCGAGATCACCGTGGCCGATGACATGGTGTCGAAAAAAACCGATGCCGGCAGCCTGATGCCCGGCAATCTCATTGCGAGTCTATCAGATCCCGATGTCCACGACTTGTTCAAGTTCCTCTCGCAACTCGGCACCCCCGGTGAATTCGATGCCACCAAGTCCCAAGCCCCGAAAGTCTGGGCCGTCATTGGATTCAAAACCGAAGTCCTCGATCGCGCTTCGAAGGGTGACCCTTCGCTCGCCTGGTCTGCCGTGAACAGCACGCTCAACGGCTCACTCCTGCCAAGCGATACGAAAGCCAGAGTCGGCAAGGCACAGGAGATCCTCGCCGCCACCAAACTCCAGCTTGCGGAAAAGTCTAACATGAAACTTCAGTTCCCCGAGGGTTTCCGCCCGGCGGGAATCTGGATCGATGGTCAACCTAGCGCGGACGGCACCGCCACGCTTGAACCCGGCATCCATAAGATCGTCATCCGCGCGGCTCTCACCGACCAACCCATTCAGATGACCAGCACCACAGGCACCTTCCTTCCCGAGTGGCCTTGAGGATGGAACGAGGTGGGCATCTCATGGGTGCTACTTGATTGGTCACGCGACCGCGCTTCGTGGCTGGGACTTGTAGTCCCAAGCCGTCACTGGAACATTCTGGCGCGACTCCCCGCCGCAAGACACTCTAGTGTCGCGTAAAACTCAATATGCCGGATAGGTGCTGCTAGAGAAGCTTGAGGCGCGAGATCGTTTTCGGACTGCGTGGACATGTCCACGCTTTCTCACTGGCCGACATGTCGGAGCAGTCCAAAAGTTGACCCGACAAATCCTATTTTACGCGACACTCGGTTCCATACCCGCCAGCCAGCGCCGGATTTCGGCCCTGAAAGAGAAATGAACCGCAGATCTACGCATGGACATTGATTTTAAAAATCTTCTGAAGAATTCCAGCTTCGCCCAGGGGGTAAAATCAACGATCGATGCCACTCTTTAATTATCTGCGTTAATCCGCGTCCATCTGCGGTTCGATTTTCCACTTCAGGGGTGGTGCTCTCTGGTGCTTGTCGGGATTTCTGTTTCGGATTCCGGGCGGATCGCTCTTGTCTCTGGACTCTGGCCTCCCCTAGTCTTCCCCCCCATGGCTGGCTTTTTCAAATCCCTGTTCAATAAGATCACCAACCGCGCGGAAGTCGATTGGGACGACCTCGAGGCCGACCTCATCAGCTCCGACCTCGGCATCAGCCTCACCACCGCCATCATCGACGAGCTCCGCGATCTCGGCCGTGAGGTCTCCGGCGACGACGTGGTGGAAGTCACCCGCCGCCAACTGTCCCGCCGCCTGCCCGACAATTTCCTCCCGCCCACCCCGCGGGCCGATGGCAAACCCTTCGTCATCCTCGTCGTCGGCGTGAATGGCACCGGAAAAACCACCTCCTCCGCCAAACTCGGCCTCTGGTTGAAAAAGCGCAACCGCAGCGTCATCATGGCCGCCGCCGACACCTTCCGCGCCGCCGCCGTCGAACAACTCAAGCGCTGGGGCGAACGCCTCGACATCCCCGTCATCACCGGAAACACCAACGCGGATCCCTCCTCCGTCTGTTTCCACGCCCATCAGAAAGCCATCGCTGACAAGACTCAGTTCCTTATTTGCGACACCGCCGGCCGCATCCACACCCGCCACAATCTCATGGAAGAACTCGGAAAAATCCGCCGCACCATCGCCAAGCAGGATGAAACCGCGCCGCATCTTACCCTGTTAGTCGTCGATGCCACCACCGGCTCTAACGCTCTCCAACAAGCCAAGGAATTCCACAAAGCCAGCCCACTCGACGGCCTCATCGTCACCAAACTCGACGGTTCGGGAAAAGGCGGCATCGCCGTCACCATCCACGACCAACTCAACATCCCCCCGCGCTTCCTCGGCACCGGCGAGGAACCCGAAGCGTTCTCCATCTTCGAAAAGGAATCTTTCGTCGCGGAAGTGCTTTGAACCGCAGTTGGCGGCAGCGTGATTGACGGGTTCTTGCAGGATCAGCGAGGTCTCCCATCCCGCGCGAAGATCGTGCTGGGCATCTGCGCTGCATCGCTCACGATCCTTGGGATACCCGTTGCTCACCGATGAAACATTTCTTTCTTCTCCTGGCCTTGTCGTTCCTGCCGCTTCGCGCTGCCGAGAGTGAATCCCATCTGCTTTACGTTGCCACGCCCGGCATCCGCAATTACCTCGAATGGGGCGGCCACGGGGTGCTCGTTTTCGACATCGACCACGACCACAAGTTCCTCCGGCGCATCCCCTTCGGCGGGCTCGATGAAAAGGGCGTCCCTCGCAACGTCAAAGGCGTCTGTGCCCACGCCGCGACGAAGCGTCTCTTTGTGAGCACCACGCACAGCTTGTCCTGCATCGACCTGATCACCGAAAAAGTACTCTGGGAAAAGCCGTTTGAGGGCGGCTGCGACCGCATGTCCATCACGCCGGACGGCAAGGAAATCTATCTGCCGGGCTTCGAGAAGGACTTTTGGTCTATCGTCAATGCCGCGACGGGAGAAATCATCAAACAACTCGCCACGCCGAACACCGGCTCCCACAACACGGTCATCGAAGTGGGCGGCGACCGTGCCTACCTCGCCGGATTGCGCT
>JBBQDJ010000416.1:0-3809 GCA_038319595.1 Verrucomicrobiales bacterium | reverse complement strand
AACTGCTCTACCGTGCTGGCTGCTAGAAATTTCCGCGCAAGTGGTTCCGCCTTGGCGAGAAATACGTCGTCGCGGGGCGGAGCGGGCGCGGTCGGTCCGGACTTAAGCGGTTCCGATTCGGGCAAGTCCGCCACCACCGGCAGGCTCCCGGCAAGCGGGGAAGCGGTTTTCCCGGACTTCATTGAGATCACCACTCCCGCGAGGATCATGGCGAGCAACACGCCTCCACCGACCAGGTAATAACGCATCTGTTTTTTCTCACCGCGCCTGATACGCGTCTCGGAATTCTTCTCCCAAGAATGTCTATGCTCGGAGCTCTTGCTACCGCGGCGACGTTTGCTCGTTCTATGGGTATGCCCCTCGCTCACTGGTTCTTCAGGCGATGTGCGCCGCAATGGCGCGAGCAGAGGGGGCGGCGTGTCGGCCGCCGTGGGGATCTTCAACATCCTCCGACAACTCGGGCACACAATTCCCCGGCCATCATGATCCCGCGGCACACGGAATACGAACCGACAATCCGGGCAAACATAACCGCTCCATCGGCGCGCACTTTCCAGGGTCTCGGTCACCCCTCCAGCCTGCGACTTCCAGTCCACACTCTGCAAGCTTTGCCCTCGGCAAAAAAAGGACGCGGGCTCCGGTGGAGAACCGGGTCTGATCAAATCACCGCCATCAGATTTCGTGGACCGGCAGATTCGAAACCTCCTCGCGCACCTTTTCCGCCAACGCAGTCGAGAGATAGCGCTCGGTGGACGAGCAGCCGATGGTCACGATGCGCTTGCCCTTGAACTCCGGACGCTTGGCGATCTGAATGGCCGCCCAGACATTCGCGCCGGTGGAAATCCCCGCAGGGAGTCCCTCCTCCTGGGCCAGCGCTTGAGCGGTGGCGATCGCATCTTCATTCGAGACCTGGATCACCTCGTCGATGATGGCGACATTGAGATTTTTCGGAATGAAGCCGGCACCGATTCCCTGAATCATGTGCGGACCCGGAGCCCCGCCGGAAATCACCGGACTGGCGGCGGGCTCGACGGCAAAGATTTTCGCAGTCCCCCTGGATTTCAAAACCTCACCCACTCCGGTGAGCGTCCCACCGGTGCCGACACCGGAGACGAACGCATCGACTTGGCCATCCGTATCGCGCCAGATTTCCTCAGCAGTCGTCTCACGATGGACCTGCGGGTTGGCTGGATTGTCAAACTGGCCGGGACCGAACGATCCCGGATTCTCCTCGATGAGCTTCTTTGCCATCGCGATGGCACCGTTCATGCCGCGGGCGCGGGGTGTTAGGACGATTTCCGCACCTAACAAGCGGAGCAGCACCCGACGCTCGATCGACATGCTTTCCGGCATCGTTAGAATGCAGCGGTAGCCCTTCGAACGGGCGATGAACGCGAGAGCGATGCCGGTATTGCCAGAAGTCGGCTCGATGATGAGTCCGCCGGGCTTGAGCGAACCGTCCTTCTCTGCCGCCTCGATCATGGCCTTGCCGATGCGGTCCTTCACACTGAACAGCGGGTTGAAAAACTCGGCCTTCACGCAGATTTCGGCGTCGAGACCTTTGGTGACATGATTCAGGCGGATCAGCGGGGTATTGCCAACGGTGGCAACCATGTTTTCGGCGATATTCATAGGGGATCTGATGTTGGGGTCAACAGGAGCTTGGAATCTCTCGTGACCGGAGTCAAGGCGGCTCGGGCAAACCGGGAATGAAGCTGGCGGTCATGTCCCCAATTCCCGGAGACTTGGAAGTCTGGCGCACAAGAGGGGCATGGATTCACCAAATCACGGTCACTTCATAGTTCCGGAACATCCGGTCCGGCGTCACCACCACCAGTTGATTCGCAATCGCATAGCTGATCAGAAGCCGGTCGAAGGGATCACCATGATTGCGCGGCAGGGTCTCTAGCATTGCGATCTCCGTATTCCCTAACGGTGCGAATTCCATACCGTAGGCATCCAACGCCTTCGGTACCAGAACGGACGGCGAATCCGGCAGCGCGAGATTGCCCTTGGAATGTTTCAGCACGATTTCGAGAAACGAAACCTGATGAAAAAGCAGGCGGTTTTCTGGAGACCGCAGGAGGTCGGCAACATGGCCCGACAACCGATCGTCCCCGTCCCACAGATAGAGGGCTGCGCATGTATCCAGAAGCAGGTTCACTTTGAAGTCCCGGCCTTCCCCCTCGTGAGATCGCCCGCGATTTCGCGGTCGGCGGCGAAGAACGCATCCGTCACCGGAAATTTCCCCTTGAAGAGTCCAGGAGCCGGGCGCCCGGACTTCGATTCCAACGGCAGCGGCCGGAACTCACCGATCGGCTTGTTCCGTTCGCACACGATCACCGTCTCTCCGTTCTTCACCATGCGGGTGTATTCGGAGAAACGCGCCTTCAGTTCATGGAGATTTACTGAAACCATACCGGACCATCTACCGGTGCTGGTTTTAGGTCAAGTTTCGAAAATGGCATCATGGGGTTCCACCATTGCGTTGCAGTTCGTGCCGAAGTCCAAATCAAGGCCGGGCAATCCCACTGAAGATCACTCGTCTTTTGCTGCTTTGGTTTTCTTTTTCGATGCAGCTCCGGGAATTTCACGGCCAGTGGATTTGGCCCATGTTTCAAATGCCGAGCGCATCGCGGCGACCCGTTCCGGCTGTGCTGCGGCAAGGTCGTGCAGTTCCGTGCGATCGTCGATCATATCAAAGAGCTGCCATTTCCGTTCCTTGTTGAGTGTGTCCCAGACGAGTTTCCATCGGTCTTGGCGGACCGCGCCATTTCCCTCCCACTCCCAGAAAATCGAATCGGCCTGCGGTCGCGTGCCGCCCAGCATTACCGGCAAGAGACTGCGGCCTTCTAGGGGCGCGGTGGGCTTTCCGGCTGCTTCCGACGGGAAGGATTTACCTGCGAGCTCCAGACAGGTCGGCAAAATATCGATGATGTGTCCGACTTCACCGTTCACAGTCCGAGCCTTGACCTTACCCGGCCAGCGGACGATCAACGGCGTGCTGATTCCGCCCTCGTTGAGCCAGCTTTTATAACGGCGGAAAGGGGTGTTCTGCGCCCAGCCCCAGGCGGGCCCCACGGCGGTGTAGGTGCTGGCGATGCCCGGCTGCTGGGTGTCGTCACGGCCGCCCGGCTCTTCGGAACAGCCGCCGTTGTCGGCGAGGAAAAGCACCATCGTGTTTTCGTCGATACCCAGCTCCTTCAAGGCAGCGAAGACCTTGCCGATGTTTTGATCCATGCGGTCCACCATCGCGGCATAGGTTGCCATGCGCAGGTCTTCCCAGTCCTGATTTGCCGTTTCCCAGTCGTAGGCCTTGCTGTCGGTAGGCGAGAGTTTCCACTTGGGATCGAGCAATCCCATCTCTAACTGCCGGGCATGTCGCTGACGCCGCAGCTCTTCCCAGCCGGCTTTGTATTTCCCCCGATACTTCGCGATGTCTTCCGGAAATGCATGCAGCGGATAATGCGGCGCAGTGAACGCGAGATGGATAAAAAAGGGTTTCCCGCTTTCGTGGAAACGCTTGATCGCTTCGACGGCGTGTCCGGCGAAGGCGTCGGTGGTGTAAAAGTCCTTGGGGAACTCTTTGATCAATTCATCATTGTGGCCGAAAACACGGACCAGGTTGCCTTTGAACTTCGGATCCGGTTGCGCGGGATTGAAGTAGTTGCAGCAGCCGTCCATCAGTCCGTAAAACTCATCGAAACCGCGGTCGAACGGGCGTTGCGGAGCCTTCGATCCTAGGTGCCATTTCCCGAACAGGCCGGTCTGATAGCCCGCACCGCGCATCACTTCCCCGATGCTAGGAA
>JBBQDJ010000415.1:0-3812 GCA_038319595.1 Verrucomicrobiales bacterium | reverse complement strand
GTGAGTAAGGGTTTCATGGTTTCACGGGTTTGGAGGGTTTTGCTTGGTCGCCGGCGAGACTGCCAGGCTTCCCCCAATTCGCAGGGCGATCCACAAAGTCAGGGATGTGGAAGCCATTTTCTTTTTCGAGACGAGCGTGTTCGGTGAGTAGTTTCGCTTTTAGCACAGCGGCGGCGGGATCGTTGATGAGGTTGCGAATCTCGTAGGGATCGGCTTTGAGATCGAACAACTCGTTCCACTGCTCGTGACCGAGATACTTGATGAGCTTGGCGTCCGCCGTGCGGACGGCGGTGATGTCCGGTATGCGGGTGCCCTTTTGGTCCTCGCAGAAGTATTCATAAAACCAACTCTGCCGCCACGGTGCCGCGTCGTCGGTTAGGATCTGCCGCCAGCTTTGTCCCTGCATGTCCTTGGGGGCTGCCACACCGGCGAAGTCTAACAACGATTGTGCAAGATCGAGATTCAGCACCATTTGATCCGACACCCGGCCTTGGGCCGAAGCTCCGAGCGCGGGGTAACGCACCAGAAATGGCACACGCAGGCTTTCATCGTAAGCGCTGCGTTTGTCGCCAGTGGCATGCGCACCGAGATAGACGCCGTTGTCGCTGGTGTAAATGACGATGGTGTTCGAGGCGAAACCGGAGGCTTCGAGCGCTTGCATCAACTTACCCACACAATCATCCACTGCAGTCACGCAGCGGAAGTAATCGAGGTTGATAGGAGCCTTGGGCGGGACTGGCTTACCGGCATTGGACTTTTGATTATCGCCTCCGTAGGGCGGTGGTGTGTTCAGATTAGGAACGGAACGTGCCAGTTCGCCAGCATAGAGATCCTTCGTGCGCGCGGGCGGCTGCCAAGGTTCATGCGGAGTTTTAAATCCGAGCGTGAGAGCCCAGGGTTTGCCGGAGTTCTGCTGCTTCTTGATGAATTCAATCGCGTAGTCGGTGGCGACATCATCCACCCAACCCTTGGTTGGGGTGTCCTTTCCGCCCGCAATAAATTGACAATCGGCATACCGGCCGTGACCGACGTAAGTGGCGTGATAATCAAACCCGGGCCGCTCGCGCTGGCTGCCCATGTGCCACTTGCCGACATACGCGGTGGTGTAGTCCGCCGCACGGAGCAGTGTGGCAAAGGTGACGTTGTTCGTTGGGAAAGATCGGAAGTTGGAGGCAATGCCGTTGAAGTGATTGTAGCGACCTGTGAGATTCACCGCGCGGCTGGGCGAGCAAAGCGAATTCACGACGAAGGAATTCCGGAAGCGCACGCCTTCAGCGGCGAGTTTGTCCATGTTCGGTGTCTTGAGCCACGGGAAGCGGCCTTTGTCACCCAACTCCTTTTGCACCACCGACATGGCTTCGTAAGATTGGTCATCCGTGTAAATGAAAAGAATGTTCGGCCGGGCGGCAGCCGGCTGTGCGGCGCTCAGAATGGACTGAACACTGAGCACTACGGCGATGCTGATAGAAATGGGAGATAAAAGTTTCATGGTATTATGAGGTGAGATTACTTTATTTTGCAGTCAATCGTTGTAAGGCAAAGGCATAGGCTCCGATGGCGACCGCCTCACTGGTTCCGAGGCGGGACACGCCGACGCCGAGTCGTTGTAAGGGATCATATTTCACCGTGCGGGATGAACCCGGCACGGTGATCTCGCGGGTGTCGCCCTTGAGAAATTCCGCCAACTCGGAGGCGTCTTCCAGATTGAATGCTCGGGATGCGAGACGCCGGAATTTGTTCCCTGATGGCCCGATGAAGGGGCTGTTAAGTTCGCTAATCAGTGAAGGAAGAAACAAGGGATGGGCGTTGGACACGCCACCGCCGATCACGGCGAGACCATCGATCAATGTTAGCGCATTTCCCATCGCATCGCCTGCGACCACTCCGAGCCGGTGAAATGCCGCGAGAGCGGCAGCTTGGTTCGTCGATGAATCGTCGCTTGCGATCGATGCGATGTCTTTCGGTTCGGGAGCCTCGTCAAATGGAATGCCCGCACGTTCCGCGTAGGCGCGGCGCACGGCGCGGATGCAGCAACCTTCCTCCGCGTTCATCGCTGGGTCCAGTTTGTTTCGGAGCAACCAGACCTCGCCGGCCATCGAGTTGTCGCCGATGAAGAGTTCACCATTGCGGACGATTCCGCCACCGAAGCCGGTGCCCAAGGTGATCCCTAGCAGGTTCTGGTAGCGCTTCGGACTGCCTGACTTTTCGAGTAGGCCGTTCACATGCGGCAGCAAGCCTGCGATGGCCTCTCCGTAAGCGAACAAGTCGCCGTCATTGTTGATGAAAACAGGAATCCCGAATTTTTCCTCAAGCATTGGGCCGAGAGCAATTCCGCCGCGGAAAGCGGGAAGATTGCCGAGATCACCAATGATTCCCGCAGGGTAATCCGCGGGTCCCGGAAACGCGAAACTGATCGCGGATGGCAAATCCGGGCATTGGCTTTTTACCGTGCTGAAACCCGCCACCATGTTGGCGAGGCATTTTGAAAGGTCGTCGCCGTTAGATGGCATTGCCACCGTGTCGGTGACCGATTTACCACCGCGCATGGCGGAGAAACGGAAGTTCGTCCCGCCCGCATCGAGCGTCATGACGATTCTGGATTCGGAGTAGATATCCATGGGATTTGCAATCAACGACGGATCTGATTTCTGAGCACCACGAATCAGTGACCCGCAGTGACGGAATCCGACTCATTATCGGTTAGGTCCTTGGGTCGGGCCCCATAAAAGCCGAAGTAAACGAGGTAGGCATAGCCGATCAAGACCACGGCAAGCGAGGCCCGCACGCCGAAGGCATCCATCAAGGCGCCTTGGATGAGCGGCATGATCGCGCCACCAACGATCATCATGACTAACAATGAACTGCCCTGGCTGGTGTCCTTGCCGAGCCCGCGGATGGAAAGGCTGAAAATGTTCGACCACATGATCGAGTTGAACAGGCCGATGCCAATGATCGACCAAAGCGCGAATTCACCTTTCGAAGCCATTGAGAAGGTGGTGAGAGCCATCGCGACCAAAGCGAACAGCCCGACCATTTTACCGGGATTCGAGCGGCCCAGAATGAAGAAGATGAAGCTCATCACCACCATGCCGACATAGGGAAGGATCGTCATCGGATCAATGTAGTGACCGTGGGTTAGATTTTCCTTGAAGGTCGCATTGGCGAAAATCACCGCCGTCGCGCCGATGGCGGACAGCGCCATGAACAGATATTTGCGTGACTGCTGGATCTTGCTGAGAGAGATTGCGCCCATCAGGCGGCCGATCATGGTGCCACCCCAGTAGAACGACAGGAATTTTGCGGAGGTCTCCTCCGGCATTCCCATCACGCCAGGGTCTTTGAGGTAGTTGATGAGGATGCTGCCGATGGTGACCTCGCTACCGACATAAAAGAAGATGGCGAACCATCCCCAGACGAAATGCTTGTGCTTGAAAGCTTTGATACCTGCCTCGACTTTGCCTTCCTGGCGGAAGTTAGGTAGCGAGATGATTTTAAAAATCACGGCCAGCAGGATGAAGGCGATGCCGAGGCCGACGTAAGGGACCTTCACCGCATCCACGCCGCCGGCGCTGGTGTAGAGGTTTTTCGAGCCGAAAAGCAGGACGCCGCCGATGAGCGGGGTAATCACATAGCCCAGCGAGTTGAGGCCCTGCGAGAGGTTCAGGCGGGATGGTGCGGTTTCCTCGGGGCCGAGAATGGTGACGTAAGGATTGGCCGCGATTTGAATGATGGTGATGCCTGAGCCAAGCACGATCAGTGCGCAAAGGAACAAGGCATATTGCTTGGTTTCCGCCGCTGGATAGAACAGCAGG
>JBBQDJ010000414.1:0-3814 GCA_038319595.1 Verrucomicrobiales bacterium | reverse complement strand
GCCCATTCGCAGATGCCGGCTGAAGCCAGCGCTCCGTTTTTGGGGTCAACGGATTTCCCCGCCCGCGTGGTAAACATGCGGTCTCACGTTGGTAGGGCAGGATGTCTGAGACTGTTTCGGGCAATGGAGATGATTCAAGGTTTTCGACGATGCCAAGCCGTGTGAGACGGCCCCATACCTCCTGAGATTCTAGCAGAAAATGGCATGGCCCACTCCTGCCGTGCCAAAATCCATGGTCACCTCGATTCATCGAACGTGGAATTCAGTCGAGCTGATGGATCGTTCCATGAAGGATGCGGTCACCGATTTTCAACTCATAGCATTGGGTCGGTGCGAGATCGGGAATTTCCAGCGTCAGGATCCGTTTGTCAGCGCTGGATTTGACGGCGCGGATCGCAATTTCGTGTTCGTCGTAGTGCTTCGAGCCATAGTTTGCGGTGCGTTTGAGCGACCACACCTTGATCGAGCACTCGGATGTTTCGATCGGCTCGCTGAAAGTCACGGTGATACTGCCTCTCGCGGCATGGATGGCGACTGGCACTTGGGCGGAGGCGCTGCCGCGGCGGATGCGGTGGATGCGGTGGAAGCCACCGGGCGAGGTTGCGTTGCCGGCCCAGGCGAACATGCCGCAGGTGTAAAGCGCGCCATCCGCGCCGAAGCGACCCCGCATGATGCCGGTCGCGAAGGCCGGCATCGGGAGTTCGCACACGGCGCCCTGCCATTGGCCGTTGATCTCTTCATGGGGCACGATAAAGGCACGGCCGGTGCCATAACTGAGATTCAGCAAACTACCGCCGAGATTTCCCCAAGCGTCCTTCGGTACCCAAATCAGTTCGGCGGGGCTCCGGTCCTTTGCGTTGGTGATCCAAACCATCGGCGGCTCCATTGCGGAGTCCGAGGTGTCCGTCACGTTGGTATAGCCGAACATGTTGCCGTAAAACCCGCCGACCTTCACGCGGTTGATACGGTTCTTCGGCGTCCAGAAACCTTCCTGATCGGTGACGAAAAAAGTGCCATCCTCATTGAGGCAAACGCCGTTCGCCGCGCGGAATCCAGTGGCGAGGATGTCAGTTTTCGAGCCATCCGCGCTGACCTTCAGCAAGGTGCCATGTTGGGGCACGACGCTGTCGAGTGCGTGACGGCCGGATTTGGCGTAGTAGAAATTTCCTGCGGTATCGGTTTGCAAGCCCATGGCAAACTCGTGGAAATGCTCGGTGACCTGGGCGTCGTTGTTGAAGCACTGGATGAAGTCGGTCTCACCGTCGCCATTCAGATCGACCAGCTTTGCAATCTGATCTCGGCAGGTGATGAAGAGTTCGTCGCCACGGAACTTCACGCCGAGAGGCTGGAACAAGCCGCTGGCGATGCGTCGCCAAGTGAGTGCCGCCGGAGCCTTCTCCATGACGCCGTCCACGCGCCAGACATCGCCGTTCCACATCGCGACGATCGCGGCTTTTCCGTCTGGAGTGAAATCGAAGCCACCGGGACGCATCCAGCTTTGCCAGGGATTGTCGAGCGGCAGCGGGAAGTCGTCGGCGATGAATGCCGCGTCGTCCTTGCCGGGCACCGAGGTGGTGGTGGCCGTTTGCGGCCAGCGCGGCGGTCCGCCTTTGGTCAGCGGCTCGAGATCGAGTGGGGCGGTGACGGTTTTCGCGAGGCTCTCCAGCGACGCGGTGTCGGCCTTGGAAATGAAGATGCGGGTCTTTGCGCCATAGGGCAGCGTCGCGTTCCAAAATCCATTCTTTTTCTTCAACTCGCCATCACCGAGCAGGGTGACATTCACGCTGTCGGGAGCGACGCGGAGGACAAGCGGCGAAATGTTCCCGCCCGTCAGCTTCGCTGCTAGATTCAACGTGCGAGTGAAAACCGGCGTCGTCCCATAGTCGATCCAGCCGGGCGACTCCAACACACGAGTCCCATGGATGCTCGCGGCGATGACTACCCGATTCCCATTTTCATAAATCCCCTCGAATCGCGCCCACTCGCTTGGCAGCGGACCGTAGCGTTTGCCGTCTTTGCCGAGCACGCGTGCATCGTCGTCCCACTTTCCTCCTGACGACATCCAACCGGGACCGACTGGATTGATGAATTGTTTCTCGCCTGTTAGCGAAGTATGCGACCCGTGGCTGCCGTCGAAGGCGATGCCTTTCCAGTCCACAAAATCCCCCGTCGTCGCGGTGGCTACGCGCATCGTATCGTGGTCATAGACCATCCAGGCCCGGCCCTTCGTGACACCACCCGGACCGTCATCGAGACGCACGGCGATGGCCTTTTGCGCGATGTTTCCGGGTTCCACCTGGAGAGTCCACATGAGGGTATTGCCGAGTTCCATGCGCTTGTAAGGTGGCAGCGAGGTGTCCACCTTCTCTTTCACGGCACGGGCGAGGCCACGTGGCAGCGACGGGAGGTCGATCTTCGACAACTGAGAGGGATTGTCGGCACGCAGAAACGTCTCGCGGATGTATTGGATGATCGAGTATTTCTGCGCCGTGGTGTATTGCGGCTGGGCCACCATTTGACCGTAGCCATGAGTGAGTGTGAGATACATCGAATAGGGATCCGAGCCGTTCTTGAACGCGCCATCGGAAAACCGCAGCGCGGTCGGCAGTGAGCCCGGCTGCTCCTTGGTGCCGTGACAAGTCACACAGAGGCTTTGATAGATCGCTTTCCCGTCCGCCAGTGTTTTGTCGTTCCAGCCTGCCACGATCTCGGAATGATCGCTGTTCTCCAGCGCCTGCACCCAGCCGGTGCCGCCTTCGACAACGGGTTTGCCACCCGCTTCCGGCGTGTAATTGAAATCTGGTGTATTCGCACCCTTGCCTTCTTTTTTGAACAACAGGCCGGTCTCCTTGTCCGGCAGCGCCCGGTTCCAGACCTTCAACTCACGGATCCTGCCGCCGTCGAAATCCCCGCCGAAGTCCGGCGCGGCGCGGCCCACTTTAAAGAGGTGCGGTTCCTTATCTGGCTTGGTGAATGCTGCCTTTTCAGCAAGCTTCTTGCCATCGAGCAGCAGCCGGGCATTACCATCCTTCACCGTGAGAACGACGGTGTGAGGTTTGCCGTCATTGACCATCACGTCGCCGACCATTTCGCCCAGCCAGCCGATGTCATACACCAGCTTTCCATCGCGGATAAAAAGCGCCTTTGCCTGCGGTTCCCAGTTTCCGGCAGGTGGGCCGACAGAGAACAAAGTACCGCCGCCGACCGTCTCGAAGCGCGCCATCGCGGTGAAATCCTTGCCGAAATCCAGATTCGCGTCGGGGAAGTCCCTTGCGAATGTTTGATTCAAGTTGGGCACCTCTTCAGGTCCCCGGATGAGTTTGCCGTTAGACCAGACCCGCAGCACGGGCGCACCGCTCGCCGGATGCTCGACGGCGATATCATGCGGGCCCTTCGAATCTTCGAGTGAAAGTGTCAGTTTCTCACTGAGGCGGACCTTGGCCGCTCCCTCCAAATGCAACCGGTAGTTTTGGGGCCATGCAGGTGCATCCAAAGGCAGCGCATCACGTGGCGGACTGGCCGGGGAGGTGGTGGCGAGGCCAATCAATAAAAGTGGGAGACATTTCATAGAATACGGAAATTCCGGATCGTTGCCGCGTCTCTACGGTCCGTGAGATCCCCACTCTTTCCAATGAGGATCAGGAAAAGGGGCCGCCAGATTCTCGGCTGTTAGGTCAGCGATGAGCTTTGGCAGGCCCGGGCACTCGGATACCATGCGGGAAGAACGGCAGCTTCCTCGTCGAAATGTTCGAGTATTTCCGCAGAGAGGTGGCGGCGATGAACGATGATGGTGTAAACGTGTTCGTCGAACCAG
>JBBQDJ010000413.1:0-3834 GCA_038319595.1 Verrucomicrobiales bacterium | reverse complement strand
CCGAATCTAGCGATTTCCATGAAACCACCGTGCCGCCCGCCGCGCCGGAAGCGGGTCGCATGAGAAGGCTAGCCCAGATCGCTGGCGGCAGAGGTGTGGCCGGTGGAGTTCCCGGCGGCGGCGGAGGTGGCGACGTGTATTCGCGCATGGCGACGACCTGCTCGTTTCCCAAGCCGTAGATTTCATCTTGAGGAGTCCAGAGGGAAAGGTCGTTGGAGAATTCCACGGTGTATTCGACGCCCGGCGTGGTCTTGAAAACATAGCATTGTTGAATGGAACCATCACCTGCTAGGATGTTTTCCAAATGATTTTCCGGTAGAAAATCACGGGCAGACAATGAACTTGCGAGAATGAAGGCGAGAAATAGAGCACGCAATAATTTCATGGAATGAAGCGGTAGGAGGTTCAAATGAAGTCCTTCCCGGTGGACGGGGAGTCAAAAAGCCGCAACTAGACGACTGCGATGGCCTTGAGCCAATCCCGAAGAACCAGCCTGGACATACACCACCGCCCCCCCGGCCTTTGGGTCGGTTTGGCGGCATCGTCGCGGTCGATGCCGACCGCTAGTTGAGAGGTTTTTGAATCCCCATCCACCGGGGTGGACGCTAAAATTCGACAGGGGCTGTGCGATGTGGGCAAGAAGAATCCCCGGATCATTCCTCCCGCGAGAGGCGGCGTTTCTGTCGAATTCAGGTTGTGAGTGGGGTTGACCGACTCTGGGGCATGGCGGGCGGAGTTCCGGACAGCGTGAGTGGAAATCTATCTGGATTTCTAACGCAACTTTCCTAGCCACTTCGCGAACAACCCGGCCGGCGGCTTGCGGACTACTGGCGCGGAGGGAACCTCGCTGCAATAGGTCTCGATATAGGACTTGAAAGTGGTTTCGAGTCGCCGCGCGTCCGCAGGATCCATCTCGGTTTTCCAACGTTGGGATTTCCCGCGGTTGAGTTGGGTGAACTTGGTGCCGGTTACGATCTCGATGGCCTTGGAAATGTCCACCGTGATGCCGAGCTGCGCAGCGATCTCGGCGGCGACTTGCTCCGTATCGAAGGCTAACCGCTCATAATGAATCGGCATGATGTTAGGTGATGCCGCCCATTTCATGAACATGTCGATGCTCTTGTGCAGCCGCTTTTCGGTATCCGCCACGGTCTTGAAGCGACCCTCATCGCTGGCACCCCACGCGCGACCCTCGCGGGCGGCATCCAACATCGACAGCGCCATGTCGCGCGGATCGCGGCACACCGCGTGGCCTAACAATTTCCCGCTTTGCAGCAGCTTTTCGGGGCGGGGAAACAACCGCGAGTGCGTCTTGATCACGATCGGCCGCGCGAGGCCCTTCGCCTCCTCGTGCAGTTGGTCATAGGCCGGACCATCGAGCTTGTTGATGAAATTGATCTTCGCCTCTGGGGCGGTAACTCCGGTGGCGATCTTAACCTGCGGCACCCCGGCCAGTTCGAGCATCGTCCGTGTCAGCTCGAAGGCGAGCGTGCTTCCCGACTTCGGCATCCCATAGCTGAGGTAAAGCGGCGCGCCCGTCATGGTCTTGAAAATTTCATCCGCGCCATCACAAGACAGCAGCGAAGGCGCGTCAAGGGTGGCGGCATCACGGTGCGATGTCTTCCGGCAGATCGAACTCGACCCGCATTTCCGCGTAGAGCCGGGTGTATTCGGCGATGAGGCGCTGAGCGAAATCGTCGCGGGACTGGCGGCCGTGCGAATCCGCCACCGGATGGATGGGTTTCCCGACGTGGAGCCAGAGCCTGCCACGTTTCGCCGGGAGCCACGGGCTGAGGTGGATCAATTGCTCGGCCCCGAGAACGATGACGGGCAGCACCGGACGTCCGGACAGCGCGGCGAGCAGGCAGACGCCCTGTTTGATCGAAGCGCCGCGCAGCACCGAGTTCTTGCCGCGCATCAACTCGCCTTCGGGAAAAATGCCGACGGCCTCCCCGCGTTTGAGCCGCCGCAGTGCTTCGCGGATCATCGGCAGCGCCGCGCCCGTTCGGTTCACCTGGAACGCGCCGCCGTGGTAAAGGAGTGTGCGCATGAACCAGTGCTGATAGAACTCGATCCGGGAAATCCAGCTGATCCTCCGACCCACCATCGCGCTGACCACGATGGGATCGAGATGGCCCAGATGGGAGACTGCGATCAACATGCCACCGTCTTTTTCCCTCAAACCGAGCCCCATGCTTTTCATCCGCATCGTCATTCCGAAGACGCCGAGACCGAGCGCTCTGCACGCGTCATAAAACCGTCCTGGCGGTTTCGAGAGCGCAGTCCCGAGCCGCGTGGACCGAGAATGGGGTCCCACGGATGTGGACTTCGGGGCCGTAGTTGGGTTTTCCAAGCGCATTCCGGTTAGTGCTGTTTGCAGCAAACGATGAATCATGCCTTCCAGCAAGCTTCGCCGAGAACATCGCGTATGTTCGGCAAATTGCGCCGGAAGAAATCGCCTCTTCATCTTTTCTAAAGGTTACGGCAACTAGCCTGAACGTCCATTCCGCCATGAAATCCGCCCGATTTTTCCTGTTTTCCTGCTTCGCCCTCCTCGGATTGAGTGGCTGTGGCGCGGATTCCCTCGTCAAGAGACAGCCCGTATCCGTGCCTGCGGACTGGAAAAACGCCCACCGCTTCCCCGTGGCTGACCCCAACCGGGACCTGTCCCGCTGGTGGGGCCGTTTCAACGATCCCACCCTGACCCGCATCATTTCCACCGCGCTGGCGAACAATCCAGACTTCGCCTCCGCTTCGTCCCAAGTCCGGGAATCCAGGGCCCGGCGCACCGCCGTGGCAGCTTCGCTTTTCCCATCCTTGGGTGGAGGCGCGGCCGCCGGTTCCAGCACCTCAAGACGGGATGGCTTCGGCAGCGATGGGAGCAGCAACTATTCCGCCAACCTCAATGCCTCTTGGGAAATCGATCTTTACGGCAAAAACCGCAGCCTGGTGGATGCGGCGTCCGCGCAAGTCGGTGCCAGCGAGGAAAACCTGCACTCGGTCCAGGCGTCGCTCGCTTCGGAAATTGCCATCGCCTATACCAGTCTCCGCGTCAACCAAGCCGCCCTCAAGGTGCTTCATAACACCATCAAGACCCGCGAGGAAACCAACCAACTCGCCAGCTGGCGCACCCAATCGGGCGAGGCCGATT
The DNA here is from genome assembly GCA_038319595.1 of Verrucomicrobiales bacterium. Classification (GTDB taxonomy): domain Bacteria; phylum Verrucomicrobiota; class Verrucomicrobiia; order Verrucomicrobiales; family Akkermansiaceae; genus Luteolibacter. Next base: position 683 of record JBBQDJ010000413.1, on the reverse strand, counting down.
CACTCGAATCGAGCCAGGCACTCAGCAGTCTGGAGCAGGCACGCGCCGCCGTCCCGGCGCTTGAACAATCCATTTCACAAGCACGCAATCTCCTCGCCCTGCTCGCAGGTAAAACTCCCGGAAGCCTCGACGGCATGCTGAATTCCGGCAAACAGGCCATCCCGGATCCCGCCGGTGGTCTCGCCGTCGGCATCCCCGCCGACACCCTGCGCCAGCGCCCGGACGTCCGCCTATCCGGCTATCAGCTCCTCGCGGCAGCCGCCAACACCCAAGCGACTAATGCCGAGAAATTTCCCACACTGAATCTAACCGGCTCACTCGGAATCAACACCCTGAGCTCGGGGAAACTTTTCAACCCAGAATCCACCACCGCCGGTATCATCGCCAGCCTCGCCGGACCGATCTTCGATGCCGGCCGCATCCGTGCCAACATCGACGCCCAGACCGAGGTCGAGGAGCAAGCTTTCCAGACCTATCGGACGACTGTTCTAACCGCCTTGTCCGAGGTCGAGGATTCGCTCATCGCCTGCCGCCGCACCACCGAACGCTTGGAAACGCTGGAGAAGGCCACCGCCGCCGCCCGCGAGGCAGCCACACTCGCCCAGCAGCAGTATGAGGCGGGAGTCATCGACATCCTCACCGTGCTTGATTCACAGCGCGCCCTCCTCGGCCTTGAGAGCAAC
>JBBQDJ010000412.1:0-3834 GCA_038319595.1 Verrucomicrobiales bacterium | reverse complement strand
AGGATCATACTATCGCTGACTTCTAACATGGCGAAGGCGAATGCCAGAATCGATCCGGCTGCTAGGTTGGCTCCGATCAGCGGGATGGACACCCGCCGCAAGGTGCGGAGCGGTGTCGCGCCGAGGGATTTCGCCGCTTCTTCCAAGGTAGGATTGCTCTGCTGAAGTCCCGCAACCGCCGATCTAACGATGTAGGGGAGTCGGCGGAAAGCATACGCCACCACGATCAGGAGAAACGGACTGCCACCAGCACCGACGAGGAAATGGAACGGCTTGCCCTCCTGCGAAAGCGCGAGGTAGCCGAAGGCCATCACCAGTCCTGGAACGGCCAGCGGCAGCATGACCACAGCATCGAGAAAGTTCCTTGATTTCAGATTCGACCGCACGACCACCCAAGCCACTGACAAGCCGATGACCAACGCCACCAGCGTCGCGCAGCCGGCATAGAGCAGGCTGTTCTGGATCGACGGAACCACCAGTTCGTTGCCCAAGGCCTCGATGTAATGCCCCATCGTCAGCTCATCGGGAATCACGGTGCCATACCACCGGCCGGCGAAGGAAAGCAGCAGGACTCCCAGATGGGGAATCGCGGCGATCAGGAAAACGGCCAGAAAGAACAGGCTGCATGCGGCGGATTTCATGCCAGTGATGCGTAACGAGGTTGCCCTGCCTTTTGGGCGCGGGGCAGTGCCGAGCGGTGAGCGGCCCATGACCAGTTTCGACAGGGCGAACACCCCGGCGGCGACGATCAGCAAGATGGCTGTTAGCGCGTAAGGAATCGGATTCTTATCGAGTCCTTTGAGCCCGTCGAAAATCTGCACTGGAGCGACGCGCGCATAGTCGAACACCAGTGGCACGCCGAGCTCCGTAAAGGCCCAGATGAAAACGATGGAAGCTCCGGCAAAGACTCCGGGCATCGCCAGTGGCAGGGTGATCCGGAAGAAGCGCTTCCACGGCGGGCAGCCAAGATTTTCAGCGGCCTGCTCCATCGCCGGATCTAGGTTTGCCAGCGCTGCGGCGATGTTCATGTAGAGAATCGGATAGAGATGCAGTGCATTCATCAGGACGATCCCGGTGAAGCGCCCGTGCGCCAGCCAATCGTAGGGCAGATTCGCATCCATGAATCCGCAGTCGATGAGCAGCGCGTTGAACGCGCCATTCACGCCTAACATTTGCTTCACTCCCACCGCCCCGACGAAGGGCGGCAGGATCATCGGCGCGAGAACCAATACGCCGAGCGCGTTCTTCCCAAAGAAATCATAGCGATGGCCGATGAGCGCCAGTGGAAACGCGATGGCCAGCGTCGCCAGCGTGCTCGTGATTCCCAAAGCGAAGGCGTTCCACAGTCCTTCCCGATAGATCGGATTCTGGAAAACCGAACCGATGAAATCCAACGTGAAGTAGTGCGATCCATCGGGACGGGTTCCCTCAAACGCCTGCTTCACCACCATCCCTGCCGGATAAATGAAAAAGACAGCGAACAAGATGCTGACGACGATGGTCACAAAGATGGCGTTGCCGCGTTTCATGGGGTGATGATTGCAGCGCGGCGAATGCCACCAAGCGAAAAAAATGTTGCGGCGCTCTGTGAGCGTCGGTGAATGCCTTCCCGCGGCGATTCAAGGGCATTTCAATGGCATCGACGGTCGCTGACCGCCGCTACATTCGCCGCCTTGTAGCGTCGCTCTGTGAGCGTCGATGCGCTTGAGCGGCGAATGAGACTGCGGTTGAGGTTCGTGCGTTTTCTTTTGAAGAAGAATTGTTGGCAGAATCAATGATGGCAGAACCATGAAGACTGGGGCAAATAAAGACTCACTTCTGAAGACATCATGCTGTCCAAAATGATTCTGCATTGTGTTCCGATCCGTGTTTATTCCCACTAAAATGGCATCTCGCCCGTCAGCTCTTGCGCGGCCCCGCCACGCGCCGTGGCTGGGACATCCTGTCCCAGTCCGTCCAAGGAGCATCGCGCGCCGTGGATCTCGTCATGCCTTAAAGCGGACCCTCGCCCGTCAGCTCCACGATCTCCGTCTCCACTCGCTCCGCCTCCGCTTCTAGTTCCCAATCTCCTGCACCAGTTCCCCCCGCCGCGCGGAAAAAATGCCTTCTATCACCGACTCATCCGTCTCCACCGCTTGGAAGACTTGGTAATCGGCGCTGATGCGTAGCTCGTCCAGCGTCTAAATCATCTCCAGAATCCTCGCCTGGAGGTGTTCGCACAGCAGCCAAGCGGTAGCGCGCTACCGCCTGGAGCGCACGCCAAAGGAACGCGAAAGATCAGCCCAAGCGCGGACCGTCCGGCCCTCCTTGGCATCCAGCTTTCGCACACCTTTGACATGCGGCCTGCGGCGAGGCCGCGCTACCTCACCACCACCGCAATTCCGCATCTTACCGCGCGTGTTTCTTCTACTCTTCATTTCAGCATTTTAGCTTTTCAGCGTTTCAGATTTTACCTCTCGAACTTTCCAGACGGCAGCAGAGAGACAAACAACGCCAAAGGCAATCCCAACACCAAGACGGTCGTTCGTGATCACACCCTCACTCTCAGATCCCGCACACTCCATAGCACCCCGGCAGCGGGCATGCCACTGCCCTTCATTCTGCGCGCACCGTCCTTGCGCTTCGCCGTAAACCGTTCCCGCGCTCCTGCAAACGCCTCGTTCACAAATTCCTTGCTGCCGATCACCGCTCCGTCCGTGAAATAGCGCACCCGGCAGCGCAGCATCGCCGCCATTTTAAGATCCGGTAAAACCGTGCCGTTGTCATCCGTCACCAATGCTTCCGCCGTGTTCATCTGCGGCCTAACCACGCCTTTCTCCACCTCCGCCCGACCGCTCTTCCTTCCCAGCGCCAGGCCCATCGTCCGCCGGTAGATCCGCGAGATTTCCTTCCATCTTTCCGCCTCAAATCCCGCGCCCTGATGACTCATGCACGCTCTCACCAGTCCTTCACGCGCCTTTTTCCCATTCCCCTTCGGCCCGCCTCCCACCGCTTCGCCATAACTGCTCCAGCGATATTGAGCCGGATCGGATACCATCCCCGCTCTAACGGGATTGAGATCGATATACGCCGCCATCGTCCGCGCCGCGATTCCACTTTCCACAATGACGCTCTTGTAGCGCTCCTCCCACAGCGTGCCGCTGCGCTTGTGGGTTCGGTTGAACCAACGCGTGAAGCGTTGTAGCAGCGTTTTCATGAACTCGCTCAAGTTGTGCATCCGGTAGGTAAAACGCGCGTGAATTTCCGCAACCCACTCATCCCGCTTTTCCTTTCGTGCATCCGCCAATTCCTTCGCCACCACCGCCACAAATGCCTCGGTGTTGGTAGCCAAGAGCCGTTTCAATAACTCCTCGTCCAAGAGCCCGCCTTCCGGCATCGGCGGCACCTCCAGCAGGATATGAAAGTGATTGGACATCAAACAGTAAGACAACACCCGGCAGCCCGAGAAATTCTCCTGCATGCGCATGAACATGCGGAAGTGCTCACGCTCAGCATCGCCAAACACAAACCGCCGATCCACCACCCGCGAAACACAGTGGTAGATTGCCGGTTTCTCCGCCGAATTCTCCCAATGTGCCAAAAAGCGCTTGCTGCTCATGCCACGTTCTGTTTCCGAAATCCCAATTGTCGAGAGATTCTTTGCATTTTGTCTGGGATTTTGAATTGATCGGCAACGAATGCCCCTGGGTTGGTGCCCAACCCGGTTCCCGCGTCGATCCGAATCCGGCCACCGTTGACCACGGTCTTGCCGGTGTAGGTATTCACCGCACCCACCAGATTGAGAAAGCCGGTTCCCTCCTTGGTGATGCCGAAGCTGCCTCCGGTCTCGGTGAT
>JBBQDJ010000411.1:0-3854 GCA_038319595.1 Verrucomicrobiales bacterium | reverse complement strand
TGTCAGTTTAAATATGAAGAGCGAAGAATTGAACCGCAGATGGACGCGGATGAACGCAGATAAAGAGGGATGTTTTTGGGTTTTCATCTGCGTTTATCTGCGTCCATCTGCGGTTGAAAATTCTTAAACAGACAGTATTGGACGTCTCGTCCGCCCGGACGATGGAAAGAGAAAGAGATGAGCTTCGCGGTTCCGCTTTCGCCGCACATCGGCAAGTGGACGAGACGTCCACTCCCCCTACTTTGCCCACCACTTTCAGTGACACCCGGATTTCGGGTTGCATCCGGTCAGGTGATGAAAAATCATGCAGGCCAAAACATGACTTCAGAAAAGGTATTCATCGCTGTGGATCTGGGCGCGGGCAGTGGCCGGGTCATCGCCGCCCGGACGGATTTCAAATCCTTGACTCTCGAGGACGTCCATCGCTTTGAAAACCCCGGCACGGATCTTCCATCAGGATCGTTTTGGAACCTGATCGGCCTCTATCGGGAAATTCTTGAGGGAATCCGGCGGGCGGTGGAGCGGCATGGCGACGCCATCGTGTCCATCGGCATCGACACCTGGGGCTGCGATTTCGGACTGATCGATAAACACGGCGAACTCATCGGGATGCCGCATCAATACCGGGACCCGCGCTTCGAAGGTATGGCGGAGGCGATGCATGGCCTCATGTCCGAGGCGGAAATTTACGCGCACACCGGCGTTAAGACGAATTTCTATAACAGCTCGCTGCATTTGCTGGCGGAAGCGCGGAAGAAAAATCCGGCGTTGCTCCATGCCGAGCGGCTGCTTTTCGTCCCGGATTTGCTGGCGTATTGGCTGAGTGGGCGGCAGGCGGTGGAGCGGACGGTCGCCTCGACCTCGCAATTGTTAGATGCCCGCACCGGAGATTGGGCCTGGGAGGTCATCGATGCCTTGGGCCTGCCCCGCGGGATCTTCGGCGAGGTGATCGCCCCCGGCACCGTGTTGGGTCCGATCCGCGACGACGTGGCTGCTTTCATCGGGAAATCCGGCATTCCGGTGGTTGCCACGGCTTGCCATGACACCGCGGCCGCCGTCGCGGGCATTCCCATGAGTGGCGACGAGAACCTCTGGCTGTCATCCGGCACTTGGTCGATCATGGGCGTGGAAATCCGCGAAGCGATCACCACCCCTGAAGCGCTGGGATTCGGTTTTTGCAATGAGCTCGGCGTCGATGGCACCATCCGGTTTTTGAAAAACATCGGCGGGCTCTGGCTGATCCAGGAGTGCAAGCGGCAGTGGGAGTTGGATGGCGAAAAGCTGAGTTACGCGGAAATGGCGACGCTCGCTTCCGAGGCCACGGCGTTCACCGCGTTTATCGATCCGGACGACGCCACCTTCGCCAGTCCCGGTGCGATGCCAGACAAGATCCGTGCTTTCTGCGAAAAAACCGGCCAGCCGGTGCCTGCGGAAAAAGGCCAGATCCTGCGGGTGGCCACCGAGTCGCTGGCGCTGAAATACCGCGTGGTGTTCGACTGCATCCGCAAACTGACCGGCAGGGATTTCAAGCGCCTCCATGCGGGCGGCGGCGGGATTCAGAACGAACTCCTCAGTCAGGCCACGGCCGATGCGCTCGGCGTCGAGGTGGTCGCCGGCCCCGTGGAGGCGACGTCCTGTGGCAATGTGATCACCCAGATGATCGCGACCGGCCACCTTCCCGACTATCAGGCCGGGCGTGAGTTGATCCGCCAGGCGTTTGAGTTCCGCACCTTCACGCCGGGAAATCCCGAAGCATGGGACGCGGCCTATTTAAGATTTAAAACCCTGCTTTCCGGGATTAAGGCTTAAACCCCCGGCCTCCGTTAATCCGAAAGAGGAAGATGGAAACCACAATGGGAGCGAAGCGGACATGGACGAGCAGACCGCTTAAAACAACGAGTCAAATTACACTGAATACAAGGATTTAAAGAGAGTGATGAATGATCTGACTCTCACCCATAGGGCGAATGCCTCAAATCTTGTCACTCATTCATCATCCGTGTCTATCTGTGTTCATCTGTGGTTCGATTTTCTTCTCTAGTTAATTGCTGGCGGTGGTGCTGGCGCGCGGCGTTTTGGCGAGACCCCGGTCCTTGTATTCCTGCGGTGTCATCACCTCGAGGTGACCGTCCACGAATAGCACCGGCATTTTTCCCTCGACGAGCAGATCCAGCAGCGGCTTGCGGCTGAAACTGGAGATCTGTGAATCGTCAAACCGGAAATGGAAATCGTTGAAGGGCGCGATCAATGGCGTTTGCTCCGGCGAGGTGATCGAGGCGATCGACACACTCACCGTCAAAGGGTCCGCCGCGGGGGGCGTACTCGGGTTGGCAGCTTGAAGGTTCTCGACGATCATCTCGTTCATTGCGTATCCAGGGATCAGCGGAGCCCAGCCGCTGCCTTCCTTGAGAAGTGGATTTCTGAGGATGACCTTGTTACTGCTCCACCACTCCTTGGTCTTGAAGCTCGCCGGGTCGGTCGTCGGGTAAAGCAGGGCGAGGCAGACTTCGTTCCACTGGAGATCTGCGACGGTCCCATCCGGCTGCTTCACCTGACCGCGGTTGGCTGGCAGGTTCATCGCGTGGTCCGCCGCGTAGACGGTCAGCAGCGGGCTGATCTGACGGATGTTTGCCATCGACTCCGCGGCTTTCGCGCGGGTCAGCATCCTGGGACCGACCGTCAGGGCGAGCGCGGCCAGCGATGCGATGATCACAATCACCACCAGAAGTTCAACCAAGGTAAACCCGCTATTTCTCACTCGTGCCGTTTTTCTCATGCACGTGATAAAGCACAAGCTGGGCCGAATCCGTCGAGGATGAAAAGTGTTCTACAAGTGGATGTCTTGGAATGGGTGGTCAGTGATGATTCGGATTCACGTGACATTTTCCGCGGGTCCCATCCGCTGCATCCGGTGGCTGATGGAAATTGACCAACCTCGCGGCCTGTCCGAACATAGGCAGGTGTGTCGATTAAAACCCTTTGCATGTGTCTTGCCATCCCGTTGGCCCTTCCGACGTCGGCCAACGCCCGACCGTGGACGGACGACGTGATCTATTTTGCGATGACCGATCGGTTTTTCGATGGCGACCCCGCGAACAACGTCCCGCCGGGAAGCGATCCGCAACTCTATGACGCCGATCAGAGCGATATTTCCCGCTACATGGGCGGCGATCTGCGGGGGATGGAAAAAGCGGTCCAGTCCGGCTATTTCAACCAGCTCGGCGTCACCGCGTTGTGGCTGACGCCGGTGGTGCGGAATGTCTGGCGCTCTGGATACGACTCGGGTGGCTGGAAGTCCGGTTACCACGGTTATTGGGCGCAGGACTGGCTGGATGTCGATCCCCATCTGGCCAGCAGGACGGATCTAGCAGGCAAACCCTATCCGGACGACGCGGAAGGGCGGATGGAGCATTACCGGGATTTCGTGAAACTGGCACATTCCAAGGGCCTCAAGGTGATCCAAGACGTCGTCCTGAACCACGCCGGGCCGGTATTCTATTACGATGACAACGGCGACGGGATCTTCAATCTCGAGCGCAAAGAAGAATGGGTGCAGCCGTTCACCCGTGAAGGATTCCATGCGAATGCGAAATGGGCGGACGTGCCGCGCTGGAATGCCGAGAAGACGCAGCCGGACGGCCCCCGCAGGTTGTTAGGTGTCGATGTCGCCACCAAGGGCACCCTCGCCCAGCTCGAAAGTTATGGCCGCAAGGGCTACTCGCCGGAAAGCTTGGGCAAGAACGATGGCGAAGAGGTGATGTGCGATTTCTTTTCCCTGCGGGATTTCTGGACGGACCCGAAAGGCGTGAATTTCGACGCGTTGGTGGATGAGTTCGTCGAGATCTATCATTTCT
>JBBQDJ010000410.1:0-3881 GCA_038319595.1 Verrucomicrobiales bacterium | reverse complement strand
GATTTGCCCGTATCTCGGCTATGCCACCGTTCGCCAGCTCGTCGCCGCCGATACTGGGAAGAATAAGCTTGGTGAAATCAACGCCCAAAAGGCGATGACGAATTACCGCAAGGCCCTCGAAAAGGGCATCCTCAAGATTATGTCCAAAATGGGCATCTCCGTTCTGAATTCCTATCAAGGCGCGCAGACCTTCGAAGCCATCGGCGTCGGTAACGAGGTCGTCGATTTCGCCTTCACTGGCGTCTCGTCAAAAATCGGCGGCGTCGGCTTCACCGAAATTGCCGATGAGTCCATCATCCGTCACAAAGCAGCGTTCGAAACAGTCGTTCCAAACGGTGAGACGTTGGACCTCGGCGACCCCGGCTACAATCGCTACCGCAAGTCTGGCGAGCGTCACGTTTACACCACGGAAGTCATCAAGAATTTCCACACTTACGTCAAATCCGGCAAGGCCGAGGATTACGAGGAATATGTGCGTGTGTCATTGGAAACCAAACCCGTAGCGATCAAAGACCTGATCGATTTCGTGCCTGCTGCCAGCGGCCCGATCCCACTGGAGGAGGTCGAGCCCATGGAGGCGATTCGCAAGCGTTTCACCACCGCTGCCATGTCCCTCGGAGCCCTCTCACCGGAGGCCCACGAGACCTTGGCGATCGCCATGAACCGCATCGGCGGCAAGTCGGATTCCGGCGAGGGCGGCGAGGATCCGGCCCGCTACAAACCCTACCCGAACGGCGATTTCGCCCGCTCTTACATCAAACAGGTGGCCTCCGGGCGCTTCGGCGTTTCCGCCTATTATCTGGTCAACGCCGACGAGTTGGAAATCAAAATGGCGCAGGGAGCCAAGCCCGGCGAAGGCGGCCAGCTTCCCGGTCACAAGGTGAACGCGCTCATCGCCCGTTTGCGGAACACCCAGCCGGGCGTGCAGCTCATTTCCCCGCCGCCGCATCACGACATTTACTCCATCGAGGACCTCGCCCAGCTCATCCATGACCTGAAGGAAGTCAATCCGCGCGCTCGAATCACAGTGAAGCTCGTCGCGGAATCCGGCGTCGGCACAGTCGCTGCCGGATGTGCCAAAGCATCAGCGGATAACATTCTTATTTCCGGACATGATGGAGGCACGGGCGCATCCCCCCTTTCCTCGACCAAACACGCCGGCTCACCGTGGGAACTTGGCCTTGCCGAGGCCCAGCAAACCCTGCTCATCAACAATCTCCGCGATCGCGTCGTCCTCCGCACCGACGGCGGCATCCGCAACGGCCGCGACGTCGTGATCGCCGCCATCCTCGGTGCCGAGCAGTTCAACTTCGGCACCACCGCCATGATTGCGATGGGCTGCGTTTACGTCCGCAAGTGCCACCTGAACACCTGCCCGGTCGGCATCGCCACCACCGATCCGAAATTCCGCGCCAAGTTCAAGGGCACGCCCGAAATGGTCATCAACTACTTCACCGGCGTCGCCGAGGAGGCCCGTCGCACCATGGCCAGGCTCGGAGTCCGCAGCCTCGACGAAATCATCGGTCGCCCCGAATTCCTCACCCAGCGCCACATTCCGGATCACCCGAAGGCGAACACCCTCGACCTCAGCGCTCTCCTCAAAGACGTCGTTCCTGACCTCGCGGCCCATTCCGGCGTCGACGCTGCCTCCATTTCCCGCGTTTGTGCCAAAGTCCGCAACGACGGCCTCACCAAGCCCGAACTCGACCTCCAGATCCTCGCCGATCTCGTGGCGGCGGTTTCCAACCGCCAAGCCCCAGCCTCACCCGAATACGGTGCCGACTCGGTCCCTCAGGAAATCCTCGATGCCGTCCGCCTCCTTCCCGACCGCCCACCCGTGGCGCTCGCCTACGACGTCATCAACACGAATCGCAACATCGGCACCCGCCTCTCCGGCCGCTTGGCTGAAATCCATGGCGACCGTGGACTCCCCGCCGGGACCATCCATATCACCTGCCGCGGCAGTGCGGGCCAATCTTTCGGCTGCTTCCTCGTCTCCGGCGTCACCCTCGAACTCATCGGGGAAGCCAACGACTACGTTGGCAAAGGCATGGCCGCCGGCGAAATCAACATCCGCGTTTCTGAAACCGCAAAATTTGAAGCCGCCACCAACACCATCTGCGGCAACACCTGCCTTTACGGCGCCACCGGCGGCGCCCTCTTTGCCAACGGCCGAGCAGGCGAGCGTTTCGCCGTTAGGAACTCCGGGGCCACCGCCGTCGTCGAAGGCGTCGGCGATCACGGCTGCGAATACATGACCAACGGCACCGTCGCCATCCTCGGCAAGACTGGCAAAAACTTCGGTGCAGGCATGTCTGGCGGCACCGCCTTCGTTTACGACGTGGACGGAAAATTCTTCTCCCGGGTCAACTCCGAGATGGTCGTCGCCCTCCCTATCAAGCGTGAACACGACATCGCGGAAGTCAAAAAACTCATCGAACTTCACCTCGAGAAAACCGGCAGCAAGCAGGCGCAAAACCTCCTCGCCAACTGGCAGGAAACCACCCGCAAGCTCGTCCGCGTCATCGCCCGCGAACGCGCCGATCTCGAAGCCGCCGAAGAACTCCACGAAGCCGCCTCCACCCCTGCCGGGGCTCAATGAAGCGCCGGAGTAGGAGTGCCCGGCAATCGGCGCCGCCATCTATCAAACTCTATCAAATTGAGTTCGACCGGCGGATTTCAATTGCCAGAGGCCCGGAAATCGAAGTGTTATTTTCGTGATGGAAGAAGAAACCTCACCTGAATCCCAAGAACTCCGTTACGCAGGCCCAACGGAATCCGCCGAGAATCTGATCAACGGCGGACTGGCCGGACTGGCGGCGGCGCTCGTCGGTGCCGTCACTTGGGCGGCCGTCACCTATTTCACGAACTATCAGATCGGCTTCATGGCCATCGGCATCGGCTATCTGGTGGGCATCACGATGCGGAAATTTGGGCACGGCCACAGCAATGGATTCGGAGTTCTTGCCGCGGTTCTGGCCTTTTTCGGCTGCATACTGGGCAACCTGCTCTCGGCCTGCGCCTTCGCCGCCGATGGCCTGCACGTCACCCTGATGGAGATTCTGGGGAAAATGACTCCATCGATTGCCGTTTCCATCCTGCAAGAAGGATTCAGCCCGATCGACGCGCTCTTCTATTTCCTCGCGGTGAGCGCTGCCTATCGGAATTCTCGGGCGACCGATTCCTGATGCCAGTTTCTAAAATTGATAGGACTTGGAGAAAAGCCGCCGTCCACTAACTAAGGGGAAGGGATCTCCGGTCCCTTCTGTCCTCGTCACATGGCGGAAGAGAATGGACCGGAGATCCATTCCCCTTATTTTGGACTACGCCGCGCCAGATAAGGTCGTCACATTGATTTTGGAAACTGGTAGAAGTCGCCGATAGAATCTCCCTCCAGACGTCCTCTCGCTGGTCCCCTGCCCCGTCGGCGTCTTTTTTGAACCGTTGGTGACCTTCAAGGCACCACCCGCGCCCGGTAGAAGCGCTTCGGAGCACCGGCACCGGTGGGATCGGTGAGGATGGTGGTGGAGCTGCTGGCGAGAACTACGCTTCCGACGTTGGTCCACGAAAGCGGGTCGAGCGTGGTGCTGGTTTCAAGCTGATAGGATTTCCCTGAGACGGTGGCGATGGTGACTGCCACGCTATTTCCAGAGATTGCGGTGGCGGTGGCCCGCAAGACGGAACTGCTGGAAAGCGGGTTGGTCCCCGCAGTTTGCTCGGCAGCGTTTGACTGGCCGTCGCCGTCAATATCTGCCACGGGATCGAGCGTGATGACTGCGGCGGAAGTGCTGCTATAGGGGCCGAAAATCCCGGCAGTATTGATCTGTTGGACACGGGCGTAGAGCGTAGTGCCGTAGGGCACGGTGACGGCCTGGCTGGTG
>JBBQDJ010000409.1:0-3887 GCA_038319595.1 Verrucomicrobiales bacterium | reverse complement strand
GTGTTCGCCGCCGCCGTCGCATTTGCGGATGAAATCGGCCTTGTCGTATTGGTCGTCGCCGTCGGTGTCCTTGAGGCGCCAGAGACCCTTGTCGGTCATCTCGTTATTCATCAGATAGAGGCTGTCAAAGGCGTAGAGCAGGCCGTGCGCACCGCCGAGCGGCTTACCGTTTTTTCCGTCAGGTAGCTTGAGCGGTTCCACTTTGACTTCGGTCTCATTGCCGGCCGGCAGGGTGACGCGATAAACTCCGCCGTATTGGTCACTGGTGATGAGGCGGCCTTTGTTATCCTCGGTCATCGCCACCCACGAACCTTGCTGTTCCTTCGGCACGGTGTATAACAGCTCGACTTCAAAACCCGGTGCGGACTGGATCCCGGTGGCGTCCGGAACAGCCCCATCGTCTTTGGCCTCAAGCGCCTTGCCCCACGGTGGTGCACCGTAGGCGGCGACAAGGGTCACGGGTTTGAAATCGCTACTGCCTGTGGGAGCAAAAGTCCAGTCGGCACCGGTTTCAATGATGGTGGTTTTTCCATTCCCGGTCCGGATCTCAAGAGTGGCGACCAATCCGGCGATGGAGCCTTCATTGGTGGCGTCGAAGCGGAGTTCGTTGTTGCCCGGTTTGAGGGTGCTTTTGAGATTCACTGAGGTGGGTTTGTCCCAGTTGGTATTTTTCGCCAGCTTCGCGCCGTTGAGCCAGGCGGTCGCACCGTTGTCGCAGGTGAAATTGAGTTTGGCGGATTTCACTGCGCCGGTGACGGTGAATTGGGTGCGGAAGGTAGCGGTTTCACCGTCCTTCGCCTCCTTTTGCGACCAGATCCACTGCGGGGCGGCTTGCAGCGAGGCGGTGAGACAAGTGAAGCCGAAGACAACGGCGGATCGGGTGGAAATCAGGGAATGGATCATGAGGAAATCTCTGGCAGGCGTTGGGAGTCATTTTCCGACTATAGGCAAACGACTCCGGCAGCTTACGACGGCTTGGTCCGCATCTTTTCAGGAATTTGGGACATCGACTGCTCGACCTGGGCCCATTGCCCGCGAGGAAGTCGATGTCCCAGGTCGAGCAGTCTGGCGACCTTGGCGGCTGTCCCACCTTGGACGCGGACGAGCGTGCGTTTCGCCATGCCTTCGCCCCGCTCGGTGGCCATCAGGACACGGGTGCCTTGGAATTCCAGGTCCCAGAGTTCCGTGGCGCCGCAGGGGTGCCAGAACCTCGCCAGCAGCAGGCCGAGGAAATAGTCACGGTCCCGGCCTTCAGGTGAGTCGATGAAAAACTCCTCGGTCAGTGAGAACGGCGTTGCTGGGCGTGGCCAGCCGGACCGCAAGCAAGGCACACGGTTCCGGGCCCACGCGCGGAGGCGAGGTTGCAGGAAGCGGACGATCCCGAGCGCCAGTCGGGATTTCAGCGTGTCGAATTTCTTTTCCAGCCCGCGCAATGGCAACATGCGGTTGACGATGGACTGATAGCCGGCTGCTCCCATCGGACCATGATAGATCACCGAGCCGGGCATCACCCGCACCGGCCCGCCGCCGTAAACAAACCCCTGCCAACGCGGCCCGCCGTGCCGGGTGAAGCGCGCGGGATGCCTAGCGAACAAAAGACGCTCGGCGTGGCCATAGCCGAGCTGCTGGCTGAGAAATGCGCGGATCGTCGGCCGCCGCCAATGCCACACGAAAGCGCCGGGCGCGAAACCGAGGCGAAACCCGGCGTCGCGCAGCCGCCAGCAGAAATCGACGTCATCACCGGCGGTATGGAATTGCGGGTCAAACCCACCGATCGCTTCGAACGCGGCACGGGTGACGACGAGATTGCAGCCCGGCAGGTGCTCGGCCTCCTCGTCGTCGAGCATGACATGGCTCGGCGCGCCGGGCGCGGCACCGACGACGGCTTGTTCCCAGTCGCGCGGCGGCGGTGGCAGGTTGGGGCCACCGACGGCGGCGTATTTCCCGGAGTGAAAAAGCGGAGCAATGCGGGTGAGCCATTCGTGGTCCGGTTCACAATCGTCATCGGTGAAGGCGAGGATCTCGCCGGTGGCGGCGGCGGCACCGGCATTACGGGCGGCACTGAGGCCACCGGGAGCCAGCCGGATCAGTCGCACCCAGGGGAAATTTTCCTGAACGTAGTCGGCAGTCTGGTCCGTGGAGCCGTCGTCGATGACGAGCGTTTCATAAGTCCTATAGGTCGTATAGGACCTATCGATGGCTGCGAGACACCCACCAATCCGTGACCGCCCGTTCCGAGTACAAACAATGATGCTGAATGTCTTCTCGGAAAAAGCCCCGGAAATATCCCTTCCCGCGACTGCCGCCAAGGCAGGCTTGGGATTTCCCGCGCGGTCGGTGAGCCCGAAATCCCAATCCAGAACCTCGCCACCAGCGTTCCACCAGCGGTCGCTCCATGCGTAAAGCGTCATCCCGGCAGTCTCCAACTCGAGCGCAGCTCGGCTGGCCCAGTGCAGGACCTCGGCCTGGCGGTCGAGCCCGTTGCGGCGGGAATCGAGGCCGAATTCGGAGATGACCAAGGGCCGGTCGCCGGCGATGTGGTGAAGCCGCTTGAGGTAGTCGCGAAATAAGGACTCGGATTCCAGATAGACATTGAAAGCGGTGAAATCCGCGTTTTCCGGCTCCAGGTATTCGGTCGTCGGGTAGTTCGCGTAGACAAATAACAGGTCGGGCGCGATTTCCCGGCCGGCGGTGATGAGATCCTCGATGGCGCGCCGGACCTTGAGCGGCCCCATCCAGCGGGCGAGGTCGGCGGGGACCTCATTTCCCACATAGATTCCCGCCAACGCCGGGTGCTGGTGGATGGCACGCAGGGATTCCACCAATTGGATGGTGGCGGTGGAATACAGCCCGGGCTGGCCGAAAAAATCCGCGCTGAGACCCCATTTCAACCCGCCGAAGACTTTCAACCCGTGCTGCGCGGCGGCATCGAGCAGGGCGATGCCCGGCATTTCAAACAAGCGGATGCTGTTGAATCCCGCGGCGGTGATTTGAGAAAAATCCCGGTCGAACGACTCCGGCCAGCCGCCGGGGAATGGCCCGTAGGTGACCGCGTTCATTCGCACGCGTTGATCGCCGGAGCGGAAGAATTTTCCGTCCGCCCGCCATCGCGCGCCATCATCATTTCCCGCCACGGCCTCAGACTAAAGAACGGGCACGGGTTTCCCAAACCCAAATTGACGGGATTTGCAGTGACCGATGGCGGCGGAAATTTTCGGGAGTCCCGCTGAATTCGAACTGGCAAACACCCCCGGGGCCGCTTTAGCCTGCCGGAGTGTTTCAAATTGTTTTCAACGAGATCAGTGCTGCCGAGCTTTCCGCCCTTGGGACCCTCGAGCAACTGGAGTTGATGGAGGAATTCCGGGTGAGCAAGGAGGACCTGACGAATCTGGACGGCGAGCGCTTCGGCAAGATCGAGCGCGATGGCAAGGTGCTCTATCGCTACCGCGCCAAGGACTATCGGTTTTATTTCGAAGTGAAGGACGGCTCAGTGGTCATGCACCGCGTGCTGCACAAAGGCACGTTTTCGGATTTTCTGTTCCGCGCGAAGATGCCTTTGGCGGAGGATGAGGCGCTGGCGAACTCGAAGCATTTCTGGAAATTGATCGACGAGGGCCGCAATGCCCGGCGTCTTTAAGATCGATTAAATTTTGCTTCCACCAGAGGCCGGGGATGTTTCATCTTAGGGGACGATGAAATGGTTCATGTATTTGATTCTCGTGGCCTTGCTCGCCGTTAGTTCTTTCTACTTTCAGAAAAAGGGCAAGGAGATGGACACCCTGAAAGCTGAAATCACCCAGATGGAGGAGAAAGGGGATCCCGACGGAAAAGTCGGGGAGATGCAAAACAAGTTCAACGGCTTGGATTCGGAAAGGACCTTTTCCGGC
>JBBQDJ010000408.1:0-3889 GCA_038319595.1 Verrucomicrobiales bacterium | reverse complement strand
GGAATATGGTGTTTTAAAGGGGTTTTTGCCAGCTTTATCTTAGGTTACTTCTGTGATGGATCGCGGAGAATCAGCGGATGGCGGCGAGCAGTTTCCCCGCATCCGGGAAGCGGTCTTTGGGATTGCGGACGAGGGCTTTGTCGATGGTGGCGGCGAGCTGTTTTTCCACGCTGGGCAGGCGGTCGCGGATAGGGACCGGGTTTTCGTTGAGGATGATGTCGATGGGATCGCGCTTGGGATCGAAGCGGTAGGGGACCTTGCCGGTGAGGAGGTGATAGAGGGTGGCGGCGAAGCTCCAGACATCGGAGACGGGTTTGACGTATTTGCCCATCGAAGAAGAAGGTGCCCTCGTCCGAGCCGCTGTCGAGGAAGCGGACGATGTGTGGGTGCTGGAGTTTGGCGATGACTGGCATTTCGCGCGGAGGGTGGACACTCTTGTCCGCCTTGCCAATGAGGGGGAGAAAGACGGGGAGCTTCGCGCGATGCTTTCGTGTTCCATTGGCAGCACGACAGGAGTGTCGTGGCTCCTTATTGCGCAGCATCCACCGCGGCCGAGTTCGCGCTCGATGTGATAGCCCTTGAGCTGGAATACCGCTTCTCCGGGTTTTCCAAAGATGAGTTGCTGCATCGCCTCCGGCGAGAGGCCGGAGAAGTCGCCCTCCGGCAGGGCGGCGTTCACTTGGCGCACGCCGGGGACATCCGGCACGGCCTCGATGCGGACTTCGATGTTGGATGGGCCGACAGTGATGCGGTCGCCGTGTTTGAGGTCGATGCTGGGATACTGGCGCTTCGCTCCTTGTTCCGGGGTTTCGCCCTTTTCACGACCGCCGCATTTTTTCCCGTTCACATGGGTGCCGTTCATGCTGCCGAGGTCGCGCAGGGAGGCTAGCGGCGGGCAGGCTTCGAGCAGAAAGTGATGGCGCGAGACTTGGGTGTCGTCCAGCAGGCAGAGGTGGCAGTCCTTCATCCGGCCGAGCAGGAGGGTGTCGTGCTCGGTGAGATCGAAGGCGCGGGTGGTGCCGTCGGGGTTTTGGACTTGGAGGTGGACGGAGCTCATGAGATTGAATCTGAGACGCTGAGAATCTGAAATGCTGAAATGAAGAGGCAGAATGTGGGCGAGACTCCCACCCTCCTTGAATACGGACGAGGCGAAAAATAGTGAACTTAGGGGTGGGGAGGGCTAGTGACACGTTTGAGAATGCCCTAATTTCTGACTTTCCGAATGTGTTAGCGCGCGGTGGATGGCATCGAGCACGCGGTCGAGGTTTTTGGCGAGGTCGATAGTTAGGAATCGCAGGATGAAGTAGCCGTGCTCTTGGAGGAGGACGTCCTTGCGGCGGTCGCGGCGATAGGCATCCGCGTCGCCGAGGTGCTGGTCGCCATCGAGTTCGATGACGAGCTTTTCGGCGGGGCTGAGGAAATCGACTTCCATGCTGCCGCAGTCGTTGAAGGGGATGGGGAGGCGGGTGTTGAGTTGGAATTTGTCTTTGGTGTTAGAGAGGCTTTGGAGTCGTTGATAGAGAAAACTCTCACTGGCGCTGCGGGCTTGGGGGTGATGTGGCCGGGCGACATGGACGAAGAGTCGAGCGAGAGGTGGATCGACTCCATCGCGGATGAGGCGGCGGACGCTGGCAGCGTAGTCGGATTTCCACTGCGGATCGAGCG
Organism: Verrucomicrobiales bacterium; assembly: GCA_038319595.1. Taxonomy (GTDB): domain Bacteria; phylum Verrucomicrobiota; class Verrucomicrobiia; order Verrucomicrobiales; family Akkermansiaceae; genus Luteolibacter. The sequence continues at coordinate 2,224 of JBBQDJ010000408.1, read as the reverse complement.
GGAGTGGAACCTCGATGGGCCAACCAGGCAGCGCACTGGCTGGCAGGAGAATGGTGTAGCCGATGGCTTCGTAACCTGCACAACGGCGGTCGAACATCCGTGACAGCATCGGGACATCGAGGTCGGCGTAGTCGAAAATTTTCACCTGCAATTTTCCATCGTGGAGGCGATGCAGCCGCCCGGCATATTGGGCGATGGTGCCTTTCCACGAGACCGGCATGGTGAGGAAAAGGGTATCGAGCCGCGAGTCGTCGAAGCCTTCCCCGACATAGCGCCCGGTGGCAATGATCAGGCGTGGCTCGTTTTCCGGGATGGATGCGAGACGGTCGGTGGCTGCTTTGAGTTCCTTTTTTGAAAGCCCGCCTTGGAGGACGATTAGGTGGGTCACCTCGCCGTCTAACATTAGAATGAGCCTTTCGATGTGTTCGGTCCGTTCGGTGAGGACGAGAGGGCTGCGACCGGCACGCAGCGCCTCCAGGATTTCTGCGGCGATGAGGCGGTTGCGGGCATCGTCCTGATAGAGCGCATGGCAAATCTGTTGGAAAGCGAGACGCGGGTCGTCGTCTGTTTCGCCGGATAGGTGGAATCCGGTGGGGCGGACGATGACCTCGTGCGAGAAAGGTCGTTCGGCTGCTTGTTGCCGCGCGTCCACGCGGTGGCGCACCGGGCCGCATTGCATGTGGATGATCGGGTGGTGTCCGTCTTTGCGGGTGACGGTGGCAGATAGGCCAAGGATGTAGCGGGCCTCGGCGCGGCGGGCAACCTGCTCAAAACTCTGTGCAGACAGGTGATGGCATTCGTCGATGACGAGATGGCCATAATCAGCGACGAGGTCTTTAACGACGCCCTTGCGGATGAGGCTTTGGATGATGGCGACATCGATGCGCCCGGTGAGTTTTTTGCGGCCCGCGCCTAGGCGACCGATTTCATTTTCCGCAAGTCCGAGAAATTGCCTGAGCCGCTCGACCCACTGTTCCATGAGCTGCTGGCGATGGACGAGGATGAGCGTGTTCACGCCACGGGCGGCGATGAGGTGGGCTGCTAGAACGGTTTTGCCAAAGGCGGTCGTGGCGGCGAGCACGCCAGTGTCGTGGGCAAGCATCGCGGCGGCTGCTGTTTCCTGATCGGGCCGGAGGGTGCCATGAAAGGTTAGTTCGAGCGGTGCGCCGGAGTGACGCTGGTCGTCGATGACGGGGCGAATTTTGAGATCGCGGAAAAGCTCTAGCACTTCATCGAGACAGCCGCGTGGCAGGGCGAGGTGCTCCGGGAGATCCTCGGCACAGGCGATGATACGAGGCTTGTCGTAGGTGGAAATCCGCATTGCTTGGGCTTTGTAGAACTCAGGGTTCTGAAAGGCGGCCAAGCGAGCCAAGGCATTGTGAAGACTAGGTGTTAGTTGCTCTTTCGGAAAGTATAACTGGTCGGCGGAGGTGATGGTGACCGCATCGGGCATCGTTCCGGATGGGCGTTCCGATCGCTTGCGAGATGGTGGGGATTTCCACGGTTCGGAGTCATCTTCATCGTCGCTTGGAGCCATGCGGACGCCGATGAGATTTCCGCGTGATTGTGCTTCTTCCACGAGGTCGCCAGCCTGTTGTTTGGAGATTCGTTGAAGTGACTGAAGGTGACTCCATTGATCTGCAAATGGCGTGAGGGACTCATCGATAAACACGCTGTTGTCTGCGGCGCGCGGATTCTTCTGAAGCGGCAGGGCGATGAGATTTCCGAAACCTCCGCGAGGCAGTGTGTCTTGGTTAGGGAAAAAGCGATCATAGGATGCGAACTTTGTGTGCGGGCGGCGGGAGGTCGTTTCCGTGAGAATATGGGTGCCGAGTCTGCGGGCAAGCGACGCTGGTAGCGCCTCGCTGAAAAACAACCAGACATGGCCGCCATTTCCCGAGCGGGAACGTTCCAGCGACGCAGGCAGGCATTTCATCTTGCAGGTTACGAGAAATGCCAAAGCATCGTCCGCCCAGCCGTCGCCATCGAAGTCCACCGCGAGGAATCGACAGGTTTCGTCGAGCAACATCGGATAGATGCCGATGGTGATCTCACCTGCCAAGTGGCGGCGGATGACCTCATCAGTGACCGGTAGCCATTTCTGATAGGCGCAGTCGCTACATTTGGTGCGCGGCTTGTCACAAATTCCCCGCACCCATTCGTTGCCACAGGCGGGAGAATATCCCGGCTTACCCGTCTTCCGGTTGACGTATTGGATCGGATA
>JBBQDJ010000407.1:0-3903 GCA_038319595.1 Verrucomicrobiales bacterium | reverse complement strand
ACTGACTTCTGGGCCAACCACACGTTCACCATTCCGGAGACGAGCATTATGGACAATGGCGTGGAGTTCACCATCACCCCGATTGATGGGACCGACTTCAACCAAATCCAGGCCACCATCCCTAAAGTCGCCGCGGAGGGTGGAGGTAAGATTTTCGTCCGCTTGAACAGCGAGATTTTACCACCTTAAGAACTTCTGTTCATCACTGGCCGTGCGTTTTAACATACCCATCTTGCATCGCCTAACTGTCGCGCTTCCCCGTATCTTCCCTTCATGAAACTCCACTTGATCTTCTCCACCCTGCTTATGGGCGCGCTGCCCGCACTCGCTCTCGAACTGGGTGCTCCCTTTGCCGACCATGCCATTCTCCAACGCCAAGTCCCGGTGCCCGTCTGGGGTTGGAGCATGCCCGGCTCGGAAGTTACGGTGGAGTTCGGCGGTCAAAAACAATCCACCAAGGCCGCGGAAAATGGCAAGTGGATGCTTTCCCTGTCTGCTCTCGAAGCCAGTGCCGAGCCACGCGAAATGAAGATCACCGAAAAAGGCGGAGAGTCCCTCGCCCTCAAGGATGTGCTCGTCGGCGAAGTGTGGATGGCCTCAGGCCAGTCCAACATGCAGTTGGTCGCCGGTCAGACCTCGGTCGGCACGCTCATCAAGCAATTCACCGCCAAAGGCGAAAAGCCGCTGATCCGCGAGTTCAAGATCAGCAGCCTCTTTGCGGCACCGCACCCCATCGAACACGCCACCGGTGCTTGGAAGGTCGATAACTACAACGACTATAGTGCGATCGCCTTCGCGTTCGCGCTCAAGGTCTATCAGGAAATCGGCGTGCCCGTCGGCATCCTCAACTGTTCGTTCAGCCAAACCCGGATTGAAGCGTGGACGCCCCGCGAAGGATTTGCCGCCGGAACCGAGCCCTACACCAAGTCGATCCAAGCCAAACTTCTCGAGTCCGATCCCAGCACCCCAGAGCACAAGAAGGCGTGGGACGGCTTCTATCAGTCGCTGGAGGACACCCTCAGAACCAATGCCGAGCTGGTTGCCGCCGGTAAACAACCACTGGAAGTTTCCACCAAGCTCCCTGCCAATTTCGACGACAACCGTGACGCCTCGTGGATGTTCAACGGCCATTTGAGTCCAGTGATTCCTTACGCCATCCGCGGTGCTATATGGAATCAGGGCTATGCCAACATGCAGGATGGCATCCAGTATTACCAAAATCTCCACAGCCTCATTCGCGGTTGGCGCTTGAAATGGAACCAACCGAACCTGCCTGTTTACTTCAACCAGTTCTATTGCCCCGATACTCCCGCCGGCTTCGATCACCCCAATCCGCCGATCATCAAGGACGTGACCGAAATGCGCCTCGGCACTTACCTTGCCCGCGACATCCCCTACACCGGCATGGCCAGCCAGATCGATATCGCGGGTGCCGTCCACTATTCACAAAAAGCCCTCTCAGGGCAGCGTCTCGCCTTGCACGCGCTCAAAAATCAATACGGCAAAAAGGACGTCGTTGCGGATGGTCCGATGTTCAAATCCTACAACGTCGAGGACGACAAGCTCACCGTTGAATTCGAGCACGCCGAAGGCGGCCTCGTCGTCGCGGAAACCTTCACCAACTTCAACATCAAGCCCTCCGCGACTTGCGATGGCCTCGCCACTCCCAAAATCATGCCCGACGGCGCGGCCAAGGTAAGCACCCATTTCTGGCTCGCCGGTGAGGATCGCATCTGGCACCCGGCCACGATCCGGATTGATGGCTCCAAAGTCATCGTCAGTTCGCCCGCTGTCAAAAATCTGCTAGGTGTTTCATATGGCATCCGCGGCATCGGCTTCCAGCCCGGCCTCTACAACCAAGCCTTGGTTCCGGCCACGCCTTTCATGATTTACGATCAAAAGATCGTCACCCGCGACTCCTGGCCCGACAAGCCGATGAAGGTCGAAGGCGTGGAGATCGATCCTAACAGCACCGGTCTCGTTTACGATTACCGCAGATTGCCGATCTTGCGCACGCCCTTCCGCGACAACGCCATCCTGCAAGCCGACGCGCCCATCATCGTGTCTGGATCATGCCGCCTCGAATTCGGCACCGAAGTCGAAGGTGACACCAAAATCGAATTCAGTTTTGGCGGTGTCGAGAAATCCATTCCCATCACCAAAGACATGCGGGAATGGAGTGTCACGGTGCCTGCTTTGCCTGCCAGCAAGGAGCCCATGACCCTGCATGTCAAACTACTCATTGATGGCAAAACGGCGATTGACCGCGTGTGCAACAACATCCTCATCGGCGATGTGTGGTATGTCGCCAGCCCCATGTTCGACAAAAAACAGCCGCCATTTGCTATCGAGAAATCCGGTCAAACCGTGCGCACCATGACCCGCAAATCCAAGCGTGCTTCCTCCTCGTCCCCGGCCCGCTACATGGTCTCGACTTCCACCGAACCTAACAGCGAATACGCCTGCACCTGGGATGATGCCTCCGACGACCTCGCTTCGGCCATCGGCCACCGCCTCGCCAAACAATCCGGCCGCCCCACCGGCGTCGTCCTCATGACCGGCAAGGAAGCGTCGCTCAGCAGTTGGATGAAGTTGGAGCAACTCAAAGATGCGCCCAGCCTCGTCGCCGACTATGAAAACCTCGCGCAAATGCAGCCGGGTCACAGACTCTACGACGCCAACGTCCGCCGCTACATCGGCGAATGGAAAAAATATTGGGGTGAGTTCATCCCGCAGATGATCGCGACCCATGCCGTTCCCAATGGCGAGCCTTGGGGGGCTTATCCCAACCTCGCCGCGAATGTCACCAGCAAGGCCACCGAGACGCACAACGTCTGCGTCTATTCCTTCATCCCTAACCACTTCAAGGGCATCATTTTCCTCAGTGCGCCCGAGATGGTCAAAGACGATCAAGGCAAGAACTTCGGCCCCGAACTTACCGCGCTCGCCAACGGCTGGATCCGCGACTTCGGCGGCAAGGCGAAGTTCATTTACACGTTGCCGAGCGCCAAGCTCGCCCCCGCCATCACTGCTCCGCAAGGAATCCAAGGCGAATCCCAAGCCCTTGAAATCAGTGACTGGAAGGACTTCTCTCCCATCCTGAAGGCCGTCGAAGCGCAGAAGTAGTCGCTTGGGCTTGCTGACACCGACCGCGTCTGAGAAACGCCCGCCTTTCGCCCAAGTTGCGGAGACATCCTGACCTGGGAGGAATTCCACTGAGCTGTGATTCAAGGAGGCTGCGGGCAGAATGCCCGCGCCACGTGGCCCGGGCATTCTGCCCGGAGCCAAAACAGGATCAACGGATTGTTCGAGGTCAGGATGTCTGCGGCTCCACAAGATCCGCCAAATCGGGCCTGTGCGGGCATGATTTCAGCCCGCTCGAAAACCATCCACATTCGAGCATGGTTACTGCGAATTAAAAATTTGACGCCTGTCCGTCATGTCCGAATCTTGGCAGTTGGTTTGGAGTGAATACCATCGAGCGTGCAATCTGCAGGTCCATCGAAAGAGGCGGGCAGGTGTTGGAGCACGGTGGTTCTTCCCGAGGAAATAATCCCCGACTGCAAAAATCCCATGAATGTGAAAGCCCTGTCCAATTTTGTATCCGCTTCGCTGGTCAGCGGATGCTCGAAGACTGTCACCGGAGCATCCGTGTTGGCACTGATGCTGTCTTCCAGCATCGGCGCTCTTGCCCAGGCACCGGATTTGACGGCAGGAGACCCACGTACGGATAATGCGTATTGGAACCTCGGCGCGACCGGCATGATGGGCTGGTTTTATCATGAGGGCAACGGCACCTGGAACAGCCGCCAGATCCAAGTCAGCAGCGTGGATGCAGGCTCTCCGGCGGCCGGGATTGTCGCGGTCAATGATGTGATCCTCGGGGCGAATGGCAGCGGAGCC
>JBBQDJ010000406.1:0-3903 GCA_038319595.1 Verrucomicrobiales bacterium | reverse complement strand
GACCGAGTGACTGTGTGTCTTCGCTCTTTGTTGGTGCGTCTGCTGCCGCCTGAGCGTTCTGCCCTGCTTTGCCCAATCCGTCACTGTTCAGTCCTCCACCGCCCCCAAATGCTAAACCGCCGGACAATGCCCTGCTGGGCTGCTGCGGGCTATTTTCCATCGGTGTGGAATCTGCCAATTCCGGGAGAGATTTTTCCGCTCCCAAAGCGAGAGTTTCCGGAGAAACCCGGCCAGCTAGATCGGCGCGCTTTTTATTCTGTTTGGCATCTCTTACGCTATTTTCCTTCGCAAGAGACATGGTCATTTCTGCAGGAGCACTTGCGCTGCTAGGTCTAGCGACAGGGACCGGAGCACTCGCTGGGGCTGGGGGTGCGGATAGTGGAATCGGAGAATCCACAATTGCGATGCTTTCATCCGGCATTTTACTGGAAATGGTTTCCCCAATTTGCCTCAACTTGAGCGTTTGAAGAAGTTTCTGATCGGTTTCAAAATCGCGTTTGGCATCCACGTAATCCTGGGCGTCGAGGCCGCGTTTGATGGCATCTTCATGCGTATCTTTTTTGGCCAATCCGGCAGCTTGGTCCTCATCCACTCCGCTTTGTCCATAGAAAGAGTCCTGACCCTTGTAGATGACACCCTTCGTCCTGACGATGGTGGCTAACACCTTACGACGCTCCTCGACCTTATCCTCTTGGTCGCGAACGGCTTTGTTGAGTTCCGCCAAAGCCCTTGCAGAATCTCTATTTTCAATTGCGCTACGGTAGTCTTTGTAAGCCCTGGTCACTTCCATGGCGATCTCATCGGCGTCCTGCTTTTTCGCGTCTCGCACTCGGATATCGATCAAATCGGTCCCTTGGACATTCTGGGTGGTGATGTTGTCCTTGAGGCGCTTCACAGCGGTTTTCTTGTCCACGTTCCAACGGTTTGCCAACTCGAGGTTATCAACCACTTTTTCCAGACTGTTAGAACTTTTGATTTTTTCAAATTCTGTTCCGAAGAATTGTGCATTCATCTTACTTCCATCGGAACGTTCCCCTTCCCCTCCTGCCAAGGGAGACATGCCGGAGGTTCTGGGCTTCACTTCCAAGGTCACCTTACTCTCATATTTCTGCGGAATCAGTTGCATGACCAGCACGCCTAACATCACGCACGCAGCGATGGCCAACCAGGCGCGGCGGGCGCTATGGCGGATGCTGCGCTCACTCGCAGGTTCAAGTCGCACGACGTTTTCCACACCAAAAATCTCATCGAGCAGCTTGCGCTTTTCCGGCGCGAGTTTCCACGAGTGATCGGCTTCGGAGGCTTCGGCCTCGGTGAGGAGTCCGTGGAGGGCGCGCATGCGGCGGCGGAAGACGAGCAGTTCGGGGCGCTCCTCGCAGAGGCGCTCAAGTTCGGCGACCTCGAAGGCGGAGGCTTCACCTAACACCCACGCGACGATGCGCGCCTCGACCGGTTGGTCGCCGACGGTGTCGAAGGGTTGTGGAGTTTCATCGTTCATGGTGAGATTAGAGATTGGGGATTGGGGATGGAAGATTGGAGAAGTAGATCTGAAATCTCCGACCCCCGATTTCCTATCAGCCCTCGGGGCTTTCCACTCCGAGGCGGCGGAGTGAATCGGCGAGGTTTTTCAAGGCGTGGTGAAGTTTGTAACCGACGTTGCCGACGCTGATGCCGGTGCGCTGGCTGATCTGGTCGTATTTGAGGCCGTCGTGGTATTTCAGGGAAATGAGGGTGCGGTCGTCTTCGTGGAGCTCGGCGACGAGGAGTTGCAGGGTGCCGATGGCTTCGAGCCGGCCGAGGGCCTGTTCGGGATCGGGCGAGTTGCTTGGGAATTCGCGGCCTTCTTCGATGGGAGTTTCGCGTTTGTGATCGCGGATGTGGCTGAGGGCGAGATTACGGATGCAGCGGAAGAGCCAAGCTCGCGGGTGGGTGACTTCGTCCCAGTGGTGGTGGAGTTTTAAAAAGGCGTCTTGAACGAGGTCTTCGGCGGTTTCCCGCTGGCCGACTAGGCCGTGGGCATAGCGGAGCAACGGCGATTCCTCCGCATCGAAGACCTGCCGGAGTGATGGTTTTTCCTCCATGGGGCGTTTCGATTGGCGGAATGGAATCACCGGTAGGCCTCTGGCGTCAGCCTGGGAACGGGCGCTGGAGGTCAGGGTTTCCATGAATCAACAGGTGTGTGGTCATGCTTTCGTTGATGAAGACACGCCAGCAGGAATATCCTTAGAAAATATTTCTCCAGAACGCCATCGGAATGAATTTCGCCGGTCGAGCTTCGGGATTTAGGATTTTTCAACCGCAATGGGAGCGCAGGTCCCCCTGAAGAATTTCGATAGAATGATTTTGGGACAGAATGATGAAGAACCGGACGCAGTGAAAATGGTCTCATTTTCACTCTTCCAAAATCATTTTGGCCTATCAGCCTGGCCTGGAGAAAAAGATTTCCGAGATCTGCGCTTCTGAATCGGGTCAAACGCAATGAGTCGCACCGACCCGGGTATGGATCGCGGAACGAGATCCGAAGCTCGCGGAAAAACTTGCCACGACTCCCCGGCAATGGGCACGCTCCGCCGCTCATGAAGCGAGTGATCATCCACACCGACGGCGGCTGCAAGGGAAACCCGGGGCCGGGGGGATTCGGCGTGGTGATGGTTTCCGGAAAGCACCGGAAGGAGCTGTCCGAGGGCTACCGGCTGACGACGAACAACCGGATGGAGCTGCGGGCGGCGATCGCGGCGCTGGAAATGTTGAGCGAGCCTTGCGAGGTGGAGCTGCACTCGGACTCGAAGTATTTGATCGATGCGGTTTCGAAGAAATGGATAGACGGTTGGAAAAAGCGCGGCTGGCAGACGGCAGCCAAGCAACCGGTGAAAAACCAGGACCTGTGGTTGCGCCTGCTCGCGGCGATCGGCGGACACAAGATGGATTGGCGCTGGGTAAAGGGCCACGCCGGCCATGCGGAAAACGAGCGCTGTGACGAGCTGGGAAACATCGCGGTGAAGGGAAAGGATTTGCTGGAAGATGCGGGCTTCGAAGTGGGGAGAAATTAGAAACCCGCGCAGGCCGTGGTGCTGCTGAAAGCGCGGCTTGCAGTCCACGCGTCTGGCGGTTTCCCTTCCGCAGGTGGCGGAACGCGGGAAATCACGGTGGAAAGCACGGTTAGGAGTCTTCGGCGACCTGCCGACGAAGCTGATGCTGCGAGCGCTGCAGGTGACGCCCTTTTTTTTGGAACCCGTGTTGATCGCGGGGTGGACTGCGGTCTTTTTCCTGATCGCCAGAGAACAACGGCGGGCGGTCGCGGGCAACCTGCGGGCGCTGCATCCCGGTTGGAGCACCCTGCGTGCTTGGCTCGGCGCGTGGCAGGTGTTTTGGAATTTCGCGCTGACCTTTGTCGATGCGATGCGCAGTGAAACGGGAACCGGTGAGGTGGATTGGGCGGTAGACGGCCAGGCCCATCTGGAGGATTTGGCGGCCCGCACGGAAGGCTGCATCATCCTCACCGCCCACATGGGAAACTATGATCTCGCTGCACCGGTGTTCGCGTCCCGCTTCGACCGGACGCTCCACACGGTGCGGGCTCCAGAACGGGAGCCGGAGACCCAGGCACTGCGCGAGGAGGAAGTCCGGCGGAAAGAGGTGGCAAATCCGAATTTCCGCACGCACTACAATCAGGAGGGCAACCTGCTCGGCGTGGAGTTGGCACGGTTGTTAGCCGCGGGGGACATCGTGGCGGTGCAGGGGGACCGGGTGATTTTCGACGTCGCGCCGATGGACGTCGAGGTCGAGCCGGGCTTGTGGATGAGACTCCCCAAGGGCCCGCTATTTTTGGCAAGAGCCACCGGCGCACCGACCTTTCCAATCTTCATCCTTCGCGACGGCTGGCGGCGCTACCGGGTGATCGCG
>JBBQDJ010000405.1:0-3928 GCA_038319595.1 Verrucomicrobiales bacterium | reverse complement strand
CCGAAGTTCATGCGCGAATCCGCCATGGGCGTCGACGTGCTTTTCAAGTAAGGAGGGTCGACTTTCAGTCGACCCGGGTTGACCGAAGGTGAACCCTCCATAAGTCTCCTTCTTCCACCATGGTCATCCGCACACGCTTCGCCCCCAGCCCGACCGGCCGCCTCCATCTCGGCCATGTTCTCGCGGCGAAGGTCGCGCATGATCTCGCCCGTGACGCTGGAGGCACCTTCCTGCTGCGGCATGAAGACATCGATAGCTCACGCTTGCGCGAGGAATTCTATCAGGGCATCGAAGAGGATTTAAAATGGCTCGGCCTGACCTGGGATGGCGAAGCGCTGCGGCAGACAAGCCGCCGCGCCGCCTACGAGGCTGCCCTCGAATCACTGCGCGGCAGAAATCTCGTTTATCCCTGCTTCTGCACTCGTCGTGAAATCCAGGAGGAATGGGCGCGGATGGGAGCAGCGCCGCAAGGTCCTGAAGCTCCGGTCTATCCGCGAACCTGTCGCTATCTAACTGCTGATGAACGTTCGGGAAAAATCCATTCTGGCATCGCCTACGCGTGGCGGTTGGATTCAGCGTTTGCCAGCAAGATCGCAGGTCCCCTTGTTTTTCAGGATCTCCGCTTCGGCGCTATCCCCGTGAACCCGGACCTGCTAGGCGACGTCGTGCTCGCCCGCAAGGACATCGGCACCGCCTATCACCTGGCGGTGGTGGTGGACGATGCATTTCAGGAAATCACCCACGTCACCCGGGGCGAGGACTTGCTTTCCTCCACGCATATCCATCGCCTGCTTCAGGTGTTACTGGATCTTCCGCAGCCGGCCTATCTGCATCATCGTCTAGTGCTCGACGAGAACGGCAAGCGGCTGGCGAAACGCAGTGAATCACTTTCCATCGCCACCCTGCGGGAAGACGGGATGTCACCGGCGGAGGTCTTGAGGATGATCGATCCCTAACAAATCATGTCACCTCTCACGTATGCATGCCTTTTCCTGGCGGGTTTCGGTGGTGGCTTCATCGACGCCATCGCCGGCGGCGGTGGGCTCATCACGGTACCGGCGCTTCTGGCCGCCGGCCTGCCGCCGCAGATCGCGTTGGGAACGAACAAACTCCAGTCTTCCTGCGGGACGGTATTTGCCGTTTGGAGATATGCGCGTGCCGGACTGATGAAAACGCCGTGGTTGTGGCTCGCTGTGGCGCTTTCATTTCTCACCAGCATGGGTGGAGCCTTTGCCGTTAGTATTCTCAGCAAAGACCTGCTGAAGCAAATGATCCCGTGGATGCTGGCGACCGTCGCCATTTACACCGCGCTCAACCGGCGCTTCGGCATCCATCCCGGGAAACCCAAGATCTCGCCATTGGTGTTTGCCGCGCTGTTCGGAATCGCCCTTGGTTTTTACGATGGCTTTTTCGGCCCGGGCACTGGATCGTTCTGGACCATCGGACTGGTTGCCTTGTTAGGAATGGATCTGCGCCACGCCACCGGCTACACCAAGGCGGCAAATCTTGCGAGCAACCTTGGCTCGCTCTGCATCTTCCTCGCCATCGGCTCGGTGAATTTCCCCGCTGCCGGAGCGATGATCGCCGGGCAGATTCTCGGAGCCCGGTTAGGCTCGGGACTGGTCATCCAGAAAGGTTCGACCTTCATCCGCCCAGTTTTCTTCTGCGTGGTCTTCGCAATGACCTTGAAACTCATGTGGGACGCCTGGGGACATCACTAAAAAAGCCGCCTCCCATGACAGGAAGCGACTTTGATGAATCAAGCTCAATCACTTCGCTTGGGCGGCAGACTCGAGTAGATCAGCAGCAGGCAGAACGACATTTTGAGGAACCGGTCCTTGACCCTCACTATCACCTTTCGAACTGAAACGGTTGATGCCCAATCCGACGAACTTGCCCTCTTTGTTGAAGACCGGCATGCCAAGTGATTGAGCACCGATTTTGCCGAAAGTCCGCGGCTTGCTGACCAGCGAAACCACCTCGGTAGTCATCACCACCGGTTGGCGGTTGAGGTCCTTGCCCAGACGGCCGAGGACGATCACGTCGTCTAGCAAACTCATCGGCGCGTTGTTCGCGGTATCGATCGCGGTGAGTTTGACGCCCTCCGGTTTTTCCGGCCGGATGAAGGCGAGATCGAGATCGGTGTCCTTGAAGGCGACCTTCGCTTCCACTTCCGAGCCGTCCGGCATCAGGATTTTCACTTCCTTGGTCGTTCCCTTCGCGGAAAGCTTCATCGGACCCTGCGGGCCGTTGACTGTCCTGCCGTCGATCGTGGAAGCCACGTCAAGGCTCGAGAGCGCGACCACGATGAGCCCGTCGTTGCCGATGACCGTGCCGAGCATTTCGACTTTGCGCTCCTCCTTGCGCGCCGGGTTGTCACCGGCGGTCACCTCGATTTCGACCACGGCGCTGAGGAACAGCACGGAGTCCTTGTTAGAGGCGACGAGTGCCAGAGCTTTTTCCTTCAGCGGGCCGTCGGCGGCATGAATGAAGGGAGTCGTAATGAGGGCGGCGAGGAGGATCAGTCGTGATTTCATGGAGTCGGGTGGGTGAGATTGGTTTTACCAGGATGGTTCAAGTTCGATGTATCGGGTGGAAATTCCGCGGCGGACAAAGAGAACGATGGGGCTGCGGGAGGTTTTTTCGAGATCGGCAAGGATGGGCTTCAGAGCTTCGATGGATTCCACCGGCTTTCCATCCATGGAAATAATGATGTCACTGGCAGAAAGCCCGCCAAGTGCGGCCCAACCCGCGGGGGTGACGGCGGTCACCAGCACGCCCTTAAAATCAGCGGGGAGCTTTTCGCTGACGCGGTCCGCCTGACCGATGTCGCGGGAAATGAATTCTAACGTCTCGCATTCGAAGGAATCCAGTTCCGAGGTGCCTTCCGGGCTGGCATCGAGCGGCACCTTGATTTCAAGGTTTTCGGTTCCGCGGCGCACGGCAAGCGCGGCCTCCGTGCCGATCTTGTATTGGCGGATCAGCGAGGTAAAGACGTCGGACTCTTCGGGCCGCGAGGTTGGGATCACCGTGCCGTCGAGCTTCAATAACAGGTCACCAGTTTTCAATCCGGCCTTCTCGGCGCTGCTGCCGGGATGCACCTGGGTGATCCGGACGCCTTTCGAGCCGGTGACTCCTAACGCCTCCGCGAGGTCGGCGGAAATCACTTGGGTATCAATGCCGATCCAGGCTTTTTTGACCAATCCCGGTTTGTCTGGATCCGGCTCTGGGCCGATTTTTACGACCGTTAGATAGCTGCGGCCATCGTGTTCATAGGAAACGAGAACGGGAACCGGTTCGGTTTTGCCTTCGGTGATCTCATTGCTGACCTTGGTAAGTTCGGCGATGTTCGGTGTTGGCTTTCCAGAAACCGCAAGGATGAGGTCGCCAGGAGAAATCGCGGGTTTCGATGCCGCTGCGGCACCGCCGGGACGGAGGCTCTGCACCAGCACCGCCTTGTTGTCGTCACGCAGGAGTTCTTTGGCGTTCAACTCGGTAAGGTCGCGACTGGTCATTCCCCATGACAGCAGTTCCTTTTCGCGCGGCTCGGCCGGTTCACGCTCGCTACTGGTCACGTGCCAGGACATTGGCTTGCCGCCGCGGACTCCATCTAATGAAATTTCAGAACCCACGGCGGACTCCAACATCATCCGGTTGAAGACGGGAAGATCTTCCGCCGCACGCGAGGCTGGGACGTCCGCACCATTGCAGCGCGTGACGATGTCGCCCGCCTTCAATCCAGCCTTGTCCGCAGGCGAATCACTGATGACGCCACCCACGAGAATCCCTGCTTTCGCATCGGATGTCTTGAGGAGCGGTTGCGCCTCAAGACCGGTCCAACTGCGGTTTACATGACCTTTCGCGATCAACTCGTCCGCGACTTTCCGCGCCAGATTCGAGGGGATGGCCCCGCCAAGGCTACCAATGC
>JBBQDJ010000404.1:0-3945 GCA_038319595.1 Verrucomicrobiales bacterium | reverse complement strand
GGCGGTGGTGATGGATTCCATAGGTTCAGTGGTCGAAGAGCAGGTGGCGGAGGCGGTGGTTTCGGCATTGGAAACGCCGTGGATTTCAGGGGCGTCACCGCACAGACGGCAGCGGGGATCGCGGTTGAGTTTGAGGGTGCGAAAGGTGCTTTGCAGCGCACTATAACAGGTGAGCCGGCCTAACGGAACCACGCCGATGCCGAGGATCAACTTGATCGCCTCCATCGCTTGGAGTGAACCGATGATGCCCGGCAGCACGCCTAACACCCCCGCTTCTTGACAGGAAGGCACGCTTCCCGACGGCGGCATTTCGGGCAGCAGGCAGCGGTAGCACGGGCCGCCGCGATGGGGTGCGAACACCCCGGACTGGCCCTCGAAGCGGTGGATCGCACCATAGATGAGCGGCTTCTGCTGGAAAAACGCGGTGTCGTTGGTGAGGAATCGGGTGGGGAAATTGTCCGAGCCATCGACGATGAGGTCATAGGGTGCCGCGATTTCCATGGCGTTTTCCGGCGTGAACCGCACCGGATGTAGCTCGATCCGGACGTGCGGATTCACCTCTTTCAGCCGGGCGGCTGCGCTTTCGAGTTTCGGTTTTCCGATCCACGATTCGCCATGGAGGATCTGGCGTTGGAGGTTCGAGGCATCGACCACATCGGCATCGACTAAGCCGAGCCTGCCGACCCCGGCGGCGGCCAGATAGAGCGCGGCGGGCGAGCCCAAGGCACCACTGCCGATGAGCAGGACGGCAGCGTTTTTCAACTTCATCTGCCCGGCCACCCCCACGTCCGGGATCAGTAGGTGGCGGGAGTAGCGGAGGAGTTCCGGCGGCGTGAGACCCTCTGGCATGGCGGCGGATGCTTGCAGTGGATTTGTCACCCGTCAAAGGCGGAAAACGGTTTCAACGCTCCAACAATGATGTTACGGTGCCACCATGTCTGAAACCCTATCATCATTTCAAATGGGGCCGGGTGATTCTGCTCCCGACTTCGCCCTGCCGGATGCCCATGGCAACGTCGTCTCACGCGAGGCGATCGACGGTCGCCGCGGCCTGCTGGTGATTTTCGCCTGCAACCACTGCCCGTTCGTGGTCCATCTGGCCGATGCGCTGGGTGGTTTCGCCCGCGAGATTGCGGACCAAGGAGTCAACACGGTGGCCATCAATTCCAACGATGTCGCGAGAGTTCCGCAGGATGCCCCCGAACTGATGCAGCCCTTCGCCGCCGGACATCGCTGGGAGTTTCCCTACCTGATCGATGAGTCGCAGGAAATCGCCAAGGCGCACGGCGCGGTCTGCACGCCGGATTTCTTCCTCTTCGACGACAACGGGTTGTTGTTTTACACCGGCCAGTTCGACGATTCCCGGCCCCGCAGCGGGTTGGAGCCGCATGGCGGCGATCTGCGCGAAGCCGTGCGGCGGATGCTGGAGGACGAGGAGCCGCTCGCCCGGCCCTACCCAAGCAGCGGCTGCAACATCAAGTGGAAACCGGGCAACGAACCGCTGGGTTGATCCACTTGCGGAAGGCTCCGGCCAAGGGTCGCCTTGACCCAAGCGGAGCGGTGATCAATCCTTGCCCGTGCGTTCGATTTTAATCACCGGTGGAAATGGCGGGCTGGGTCTCGGCATTGCCCGTTATTTTCTCGGTCACGATTCTCAGGCGAAGGTCTGGCTGGGCGTTCGAAAAAATCGAGATGCTGCGGAAATCCTCGCCAACGAATCCGCCGGACGCTGCCACCTGATCGATCTCGAAGTCACCGATCCTGCCGCGTGGCGGACGGCGGTGGAAAAAATCATTGCCGCCGATGGACGTCTCGACGTTCTCGTCAACAATGCGGGGATGCACCGGGATTGCCTGCTCGCCGCGATGCCGGATGACGCGTGGCATTCGGTTATTTCCGCCAATCTTGATGCGGTGTTCCACGGTTGCCGCGCGGTGGTCACGCCGATGATGCGCGAGCGATTCGGACGCATCATCAACATCGCCTCGCTCAGTGCGGTGCTACCGCCGTTAGGCCAGACGAACTACGCCGCCGCCAAGGCCGGGGTGGTTGCGTTAGGGCAAACGCTGGCGAAGGAAGTCGCCCGATCCGGCATCACCGTGAACTCGGTGCTTCCCGGATTCATCGAGACCGAAGCGCTTGGCGAGATGGACGCAGAGGCCCGGAAAAACGCGCAGCGCGGCATCCCGATGCGGCGCTTCGGGAAACCGGAGGAAGTCGCTGCCGCCGTTTACTTTCTAGCAAGTGGCGACGCCGCTTATGTCACCGGGGCCGCGCTCAAGATCGACGGCGGAATTTTCTAACTAATTATCATGCAAGGCGAGGAACTGAGATTGAAGATCAAGGAAATGATGGTGGAGGAGCTCATGCTGGAGCAGTCACCGCCGGAAATTGGCGATACCATCCCCATTTTCGGCGGCGGCGGGCTCGGCTTGGATTCGGTGGACGCCCTGCAGCTTGTCGTCGGACTGGAGAAACACTTCGGCCTTAAGATCGGCAACTCGGACGCCGCGAAAGGCATCCTCGAAAGCGTGGAAACCATCGCCCAGGAAATCGAGAAACCCGCATGAGAGGCGAAGCTTCCGCCGTCGTGTGGCTGTGGAGTCTCGCCCAATACGATTAATTCAAGATTTTTTTAACCGCAGATGAACAGGATGAACACCGATGAAGAACAACGATCAGAACCGAGAAATCGGGCTATTTTCAAAATCTTATTCCTCTTTCATCTGCGTGTATCCTGTTCATCTGCGGTTTGAATTTTCCAATTTTGTGTTTAAGCGGACAGCGTTGGGAGTCTCGCCTGATCTCAATTCCGCTGGCGACTTCTGAATTCGATCAGCGGACATGAAGGCATTCCTGATTTTTCTGCTCAAGCTGGCTCTAACGGGAGTGTGCCTGTGGTGGGCGTTTTCCCAGGTGAGATTCGACGGCTTGGTCTTCACCCGGCCCGGAGCGATCGACTACCGCTGGCTGGCGGGCGGCGTGGCATTGGCCGGGGCTTCCGTCGTGCTTCACGCGTTCCGCTGGTGGTTGTTTCTTCGCGGGCAATCGCTGCCGGTCACGCTCGGCCGGGCCGTCGAGCTGACGATGATCGACAGCCTCTTCAGCCTTGCCTCCGTGAGCGGGCTCGGTGGCGATGCGGCGCGGATCCTCCTGCTGATGCGCGACCTTCCCGGGAAAAAACTCGTCATCGCCATGGCCGTGATGGCGGACCACCTCGCGGGCCTGGTCTCCATCGCGCTGTTGTTTTTCATCATCTCCGTATCGCGGTTTCACGAGCTGGCGGAGCAAAGCATCCTGGGCAAGAACGTGATCATCTTCGCCTGGTTCTATCTGGGCGGCGGGTTGGCGCTGGTGTTGCTGATGTTCATCTGCGCCTCGCCGCCGGTGCACCGGAAGATTCACGGAAATGACCGCTTCAGGAGGTTTCCGATCATGAGGCAGATCCCTGAGTTGTATGACGTCTATCGGAAGAACTGGAAATTCGCGCTCGGTGGATTGCTTGTCTCCTTTGGCATGTTGTTGGCCTATTTCTCCTCCTACTACTGCGGCATGCGTGCCGTCGGCGGCAGCGCGGGTTACGGCGCAGTGATTTCCGCGATGCCGGTCATCGACTCGATCAGCGGCATGCCCATCTCCATCGCAGGAATGGGAGTTAGAGAGAAGCTGTTTCAAATTTTGATGAAGGATCTCGCAGGTGTCTCGCCCGGGATCGCGGTGGCCGCGTCGCTGGCGGGATTTGCCTGCAATGTCGTGTGGGCCTTGTTCGGGGCAGTGCTGTTTCTGCGGCGGCGGAAGAGGTGAGACGTGTCCGTAGCGGCGATCACCGGCCGCCGCGAATCATCTTCTTCGCCACCCGGACCGGTGCCGCACCATGCGATCAAACGAACTCGCGGCGACCGGTGATCGCCGCTACGGGCCTGGACCGGCGACGCTGCGGCTCCT
>JBBQDJ010000403.1:0-3948 GCA_038319595.1 Verrucomicrobiales bacterium | reverse complement strand
CCGGTGGTGTATGGGATCATCAGCACCGCGGTGGCGGCCTTCGTGGCGCCCTTGTTCGCGGGGTCCCGGCACACGGTGTTGGGGCCGACGAATGCGACGGCGTTTATGTTGTTCAGCTTTTTCTCGGTGAATCCGGAGCTGATGGCCCGCTTCGACGAGTTGATCCCGCTGCTGGTGCTGATGGTGGGGCTGGCGGCGACAGCGGGGGCTTTATTCCGGGTGGCGGATTTGCTGCAATACGTCTCCCGGAGCGTGCTGGTGGGTTACATGTCCGGCGCGGCGGTGCTGATTATCGCCAATCAATTGAAGCCATTGCTCGGGCTGGAGGCCTTTCTGAAAGGTGGCTCGACCTCGACCTTCGTGGGGCTGGTCGTAGGTCTGGCGCGGGAGCTCCATCACACCCACTGGGTGTCGGTGCTCGTGGGATGCGTGACGCTGTTAATCTTCGTGGCGGTGCGGCGTTTGCGCCCGCGCTGGCCGGCGTTTGCAGTGGCGCTGGTCATTTCATCCGCAGGATTCGGAAGCTTGATCCGCTCTGGAGTTTACCCCTTCAAAGGTGAGGCGACCTTCGAGACCTTCGGGATGGAAGATCTGATGTTGAAAATGCCGCATCTCCTGCGAGCCGACATTTTTTCCGACATTTCCGCGCTGTTGAGCATCGCCTTCGCACTCGCTTTCCTGGCGTCATTGGAAAACACGATGATGGCGAAATCGCTGGCTTCGCAGACCGGCGATCGACCGGACGTGAACCAGGACATGCTCTCGGTGGGAGTGGCCAACATGGCGGTGGCCTTCGCGGGCGGAATGCCGGCTTCGGGATCGCTGACGCGGTCGATGCTGAATTACGAGTCCGGGGCGAGGACGAGGTTCGCCTCGTTGATTTCAGGAGTTTATACCATGGCCTTCGCGGTGGTGATCGCCGCCTCGGTCGCCTGGGGAGTGCCGCTGATTGATTACGTGCCGAAGGCGGCGCTGGCTGCGTTGGTGATCGCGCTATCTCTCTCACTTTTCAATATCCGTCACATCCGGATCTGTCTTTATTCGACGACGGATGATGCGGCGGTGTTGATCGTCACGCTGGTCGCCACCTTGCTGGCACCGCTGCACGTGGCGATTTTCATCGGCGTGGCGGTTTCTATCATGCTGTTCCTGCGCAAGGCGAGCCGGCCGCATCTCATCGAGTATGAATTCAGCGACGCCGGAGAGCTGCGGGAAATGGGCGAGAAGCGGCAGCGGCCGATCCCGGCGATTTCAATCGTCCACGTCGAGGGGGATTTGTTTTTTGGCGCGGCGGAGTTGTTCCGCACGCAGATCCAGCGGACGGTTTCCGATCCGGCGATCCAGGTGATCATCCTGCGGCTGAAAAACGCCCGGCATCTCGATGCGACCAGCGTGTTGGCGCTGGAGGATCTAATCCTGTTCATGCGGAAGAAGGGACTGCATCTAATTGTTTCCGGCGCCACCCGCGAGGTCTATCGGGTGTTGAAGAAATCCGGCATCCTCATCACCCTGCAGGACGGTTGCGATCGAAGGGCGGGCGAAAGCAATATTTTTCTAACCAACCCACGCAACCCGAACCTCTCGACTCGCGCCGCGCTCAAGCGCGCCCAGCAGTTGCTCGGCACCAAGGAGGCGGACATCCGGATTTTCTACGATCCCTCGCACAAGGCCGCCCCACCATGAAACGCTTCATCATTCCCATCGTCTTCCTCATCGGTGCGATCGCTTTCTGCCTTTGGTGGTATTCGCCGGTCCAGGTGATCAAGCGCAGGACCGCGTCACTGCTGAGCACGCTCACCATGGCGGCCGGCGACGGCAAGGCGAACCGCCACATGGGTGCCTATTCGCTCAATGGTCTGTTAGCCGCGCAGGTAACGCTCGAAACGCCCACCATCGACGAGGCGAATGGCAGCTTCGAGCGGGAGGAACTCGAATCGGCGTTTACCTGGCTGTGTGACCAGGCCAAGCAGACGCGGTTTGAAATGGAGGAGTTCCGCGGGATCACGATTTCCGGAGAAAAGGCGCAGGTAAAGGTTTTTCTAACTGGAATGGTCGAGCTGCCGACTTACAAGCCGGCGGATGGCAAGTATGACGTCACCTTTGACTGGGTGAAGGAAAAGGACGGCTGGCGGTTGGCGCGCGCGGTCTGGGACAAGGCGCCTTGAGCGCTCAGTCGCCGAGGAAGACGAGTTCCTCGGCCATCCGGTTCAGCGAGCGGCGGGCGGCGGGCATCGCCTCCGAGAGTGCACCCAGCAATTGGCGGGAAGCCGCTCCGGCCACCTGGCGGTTGTCCGCCGCGCCGCGATAGACCCGCCGGGCGAAGGACTCGTAGAACTCCAGATCGGGCGCGCCGAGTTTCTCGGCACGGCGTTTGAGAAACTCCGGATAGAGCCCCGTGAGCACGAGGAACTGATTTCCGGCTGCCACTTGCAGGTGGAAGCGCATCCGTCCTTTCGCGTTAGAAAGAATCGTGATGAAATCCGAAGCATGGGTGAAGCCGTTGGCGATGTCCTGCAGCGGATCCTCGGGACAAGGACAAATCCGTTTGGTCATGACGCCGGCGACGTAGTCCGCCAGTTCCGCATCACGCAGTTCTGCCTGAAGAAAAGCATGCCTTACCAACACATAGAAGTAGAAGCGGGGCGACACCTGGATCGCCTGCGGAGAGTCTAACACACTGCGGAACACCTCCTTCAGATCGAGCATTTCGCGCAGGGCGTCCGGGTCTCCCCAGAGCTTCTCCAAGTGGAGTCGCTGCTCGCCCGGCGCGAGGACGGAAGCCAGAAAATCGAAGTCCGCGGCGGTGAACCGATTCCGGAGTGGGGGTATCCAATGTTCTAGCATTTAGCTTTCGTTAACAAAAACCGTGCCAGAATGGCCAGAAAAATAGTTAATAAATCCGTAAGAGATGCCAAAATCGCCTTTTAAATGGGCGATTTCGGCCTGTTTTGAGCAGGGGAGTTTTGTCTTGCATGCTCACCGCGAGGCTCGTATCCCCCCTCGACCCCACAGGGGACTAAACACGATGAACATGACCCGGAACCTAAAATCCGTGGCCCTGGCAATCGCCGGCGTCATCCTTATTCCCAGTTGCTCGACAACCGGGAATGCTAACACCAACCATCGAAACAGCCTGACGGACCCGCAATACGCGGTCGAGTCAGTTCAGCACGGCAAAGCCTCCTGGTATTCCGTCCGGACCAATTACGGTACGCGGACCGCTAGCGGTGAACGTCTCTCGAATGAAGGCGCCACCGCTGCTCACAAGACTCTGCCTATGGGCACCAAGGTCCGTGTGATCAATCAGGACAACGGCAAATCCGAAGTGGTAACCATCACCGACCGCGGCCCCTTTGTGAAGGGACGCATCATTGATGTCACCATCGGGATCGCCGAGCGCCTTGGATTCGTCAGTCGCGGTATCGCCACCGTGAAAGTCGAAGTGCTCGGAAAAATCAAAGTCGACGGCGAGTAACTTCGTCGCCCTATCGAATTCGCCCCGTTTGCCGGCTCGTCCGGCAGGCGGGTTTTTTTTATGGAGGGTGGGACTTCGGCCCACCCGCCAATGATCCGCGAAAGTGAAGCGCCTCCCGCGCAATCCAGAGCCCGCGCTAACAGGCTGGGGAAAATTGGCGGCGCCCTTCCCGACTGGCCTTCAAGGAAAATCTTCAGTCCGCCTGATGGGAATGGCTCATCCTTGGAAATACGAATTTTTTGGCACCACGAATCTGACGAATCTCTCGAATCTTTAATTTTTCAGATAGCCTCTTACCAATCTCGGATCTGCTGATGATGAATGCGAACCGCCCAATACTGTCTGTTTAAGAATTTTCAACCGCAGATGGACGCAGATAAACGCAGATGAAAACCCAAAAACATCCCTCTTTATCTGCGTTCATCCGCGTCCATCTGCGGTTCAATTCTTCGCTCTTCATATTTAAACTGACA
>JBBQDJ010000402.1:0-3958 GCA_038319595.1 Verrucomicrobiales bacterium | reverse complement strand
GGTGACCTCGGCGTGCGGGCAAATCTGCGGACCCATGATCCCCGCGAAGCAATCGCCGCGAACCGCAAGTCGCCTGCGGATGGAGGATTGTTTCGCGTGATGGCCTCGCAGGCCGCGGACATGAAGCTGATGGATGGTGGGGTGGATTTGGCGAAGGACAAGCGGCAGCGGATCGCGAGTGCCGGGATGATGGCGTTTTCCGGAGTGAAGGCAGATTGGACCAAGAGTCATGCGTTTGATTTTACGACGGAATCCAGCGGCGTGTTAGCAGACGTGGCGAAAGGTGGACTCAAACAGGATCTCACCGCCTATTTCGAGAACGGCGCGGTGAAGCCCGTCAACAACCTGCCCGGCCTGGCGGATGATGAGCCGTTAGTCGGTGCCGGATCCGACAAGAAGGGCGTTAGAAACGAATCTCGCTATGATAAGGCGGGGCCACGCTTCGCGCTTCTGCGGGACTGGGCGAAATTGGCCGTCCCATTCGCCGGTAAGAATGTGCAAGGAAGTTTGCCGGACGCAGACAGCACCGCCGGGAAGGATAGCAGCAAGCTGGCGCTGGCGAATGAGAATCCGGTCAAGTTGGCGGGAAACCAGAAGGTCGGCCTGCAACCCATTCTGGTAGAGGCCACCAATTTTACACAGATGAGCACCTACCTGAACAAAGACGGCGCGGTGAAATGGTACCAAATCCGCCAGCTGATGTATCCGCGCGTGGTGTTGTGGAATCCCTACAACTGCGAACTGAAGTTCGATCGATCCATTGTCATGATGCAGGGTAACGGACGGCAGGAAATGAAGACGCGGAACAGGTCATCCAGCGGTGCGACGTTTGTCACGGACTGGCTGAATTTCGAAGGCGGCCGCAGCATCGACTTCGGCGGGGGAGGGATCTTCGGCATCATGAACTCGGCCGCTTACAACGATCCCTACATGGGCTCCTACTATTTTTCGATCCCCACCACCACGTTTCAACCGGGCGAGTGCTTGGTGTTTTCACCGGCGAAAGCGGCGGAGTATGATGGCTACAGCGCCTATCGGCCGACCGATTATAATCTCAATGAGAACGTGCTAAGCTGCGAGGTCTCGCCGGATCCTGCTAGAAGTTACTATGTTTCAGCGTCCGACTATAATGACCCCAACGACCCGAACGAGGATTTTGGGATCAACTTCCTGCCTTATCAATTCTGGTATGAGGTGACTACCGGTTTCCCGGTCCGCAACCAGGGCGATGATACCCGCGCCATCCTCAAACAGGTGGGTCGGGATTCCAAGGTGACTTTTGAAAGCTTCGACAAGTTGCGGCAAGTCTGCGTGCTTTCCGCTTCACTGCAATTCGGCGCGGGACGCGAGCCGAGAATTTCCTGGAATGCCAAGGACCCCATGCTGATGCAGTTGTTAGATAAGACGAGGCCCAAGCCCACCATCATTCCCAACGTGCGGACGCGCGAGGGCATCCGCCTGCGCTGGTTCGATGAGAACTACTCGAACAAGCAATCGGGAGACTTGGCTCGAACTCCCTACTTAGAAGACGCCTTGTTAGCGAATTGGAATCCCCGCGCATCTTTTATCGTCCGCTCGCCATGGGAGAACATCGGCGGCATCGCACCTTGGTTTTTCGGCGCCTACACGCGGGATTTATATGATCAGGACGTGAGCTGGGAAGAGCAGATGCCAGTGCCGAAAGATGGCCGCTTTCACGGCAATCCCTTCGGGCCTCCGCAGGAGGGAAATGGGAGATATGTCCTTTTCGACGTGCCGCGAACGGAGACCGGTCTGGTCTCAATCGGGCAACTCCAACATGCGAAGCTCTCCGAACTCATCTGGCATCCTTCCTATGCGGTCGGAAACTCGCTGGTCGATCCGCGCCTTGGCACCGGCGGTTTCAAGGGCTTGGGCCGGACTGCCGCACCACCCTCCAACGCGGCCGCGGCAAAACTGGCTGGTTTCTATCAGAATGATATCGGTTGGTCGAGCGACACCCAGCGCTCCTCCAAGCCGGACGATTGGGCAGCGACGGCCCGGGCCGTTCTCGGGCAAGTGCCCAATCTGGACAATCTGGTGTATGATCTATCATTCGAGGCAAACCAGAAGTTGTGGGATCGCTTCTATCTGTCCAGTGGATCGACGGCCGAAAAGCGCGGGTTTCTCCAAGATCCGATTGGCAAGCCGCTTCCTAACGGACGGATGCGGCTTTCGCCCGCCACCCGAACGACGGCGACCGAGGCGACTCTCGGGGATTTCAGCCAAGCTGCCCGACATCTCATGGTGGACGGCGCTTTCAATGTGAATTCCACCAGTGTGGAAGCCTGGAAAGCCCTCCTCGGATCGACCCGGAAGTCGGGCTTCGGCACTGCGGGGAACGCTCCGTTTCCAAGAGTGCTCGATCCACAGAAAGGGGCGTGGAAAAACGGCGATTCCACCGTTTCCGACGAGGTCTGGGCAGGCTACCGCGAGTTGACCCCGGATGAAATCAACCGCTTGGCGGCTGCAATTGTCACCGAGGTGAAAGCGCGCGGGCCGTTTCTGTCGCTTGCGGATTTCGTGAACCGCCGCCTCGCCGAGGATGAAACCGGCCGCGTGGGGGCACTTCAGGCGGCCATTGAAAAGGCCGGGCTGAACTCCGGCTTCACCAGTGCCTATCCTCTCGCTCTCGACAACTCCAAGTCCCTGCCGAACTACAAGCACCCCGACAACATTACCGACGCCACCCGCATGGAGCAGACACTGAAGCCCGCTTCGAAAGCGTGGGGGGCTCCTACCTACCTGACCCAAGCGGATCTCTTGCAGGTGCTGGGGCCTGCTCTAACGGCGCGATCCGACACCTTCGTCATCCGTGCCTACGGCGATGCACTGGATGCCACCGGAAAAATCGAGGCCCGGGCTTGGTGCGAGGCGGTGGTGCAGCGGACGCCGCGGCCCTTGTCAGCGGACGCCAGCGGCCTCAATTCCAGCCGGACGGGCAAACCCGAAGATTTCGGCCGGGAATTCTCTATCACCTCGTTCCGCTGGCTTTCACGCGACGAAATATGACCTGGTTCCCCTTATGAGAGTTCTTTTTCTTTCGCCCGTGCTGCTCGGCGCTTTTATTTCGCAAATACTGATCGCAAAGCCTGAGCCGGTGCCCGAGCGCAAGGTCCGTTTTCTCCCGGTCGGCGAACTCCCGCCATTCCGTCAGGATGTCCGCGACGGCGTCCGCTATGAACTCGAACCACCCGCCGGCAGCATCCCGCCGCGCGAGGTGGTGATGGGATTCGGCGACGAGGCAGCGGAAGCTGCGTCGCTCCGCCTCGGCCGGATCAGCGAACCGCTCAAGGTGCCCAATGGCACCGGCCCGCTCATTTTGAAAAAGCGCGAAGCCGCCGCGGACGCAGAACCATGGCTGCGCCTCACCCGCCCGGAGGCCGGAGATTTTCTCGTGCTCCTCTGGCGCGACGGAAAAAACGGCACTTGGGAAAAAGTGAACGCGCTGGTCCTGCCGGATGATCCGGTCAGCGCCCCGGCGGGCAGTGTCAGGGTGATCAATATCTCACCCTATCCCGTTAGAATCGCCATGGGGGCAGAGAAGATTCTTTTGGAGGCAGGAAAATCCTTCAAACGCACCGTGCCTGCGGGAGTCGAGCAACCCTTCCAGATCCTGCTTGCGGACGTGGCGGGAAATTTAAAGACGCTCCATTCCAGTGTTATCACACAGAATGCGGGCGAGCGCTCGCTGGTTCTCGTGTTCCGTGCCGACGGCGAGTCGCCACGCCGACCGGTGAAGGTTTCCGTGCAGCGGGAGCCGGCCCCGCTGCCTCCGGTGCCGGTAAAGAGTTAGATTTTCCGCCGCGCGGTAGGGTTATGCCCCATGGCCCCCGGAAGCCGGCCGGCGTAGATTGATGATGCATCCATTCAAACCCCGGACGCACAAAGATTATGCTCAAGAACATCAATGCAATATACGGCATGAGATTGGCGGCCA
>JBBQDJ010000401.1:0-3983 GCA_038319595.1 Verrucomicrobiales bacterium | reverse complement strand
GCTTCTCCCTGCTCCGTTCGCTCAAACGCCAGTTAGATAAGAACCGGGGGAGGAAAATTGGCACGCTCGACTGGATTCGAACCAGTGACATTCCGCTTAGAAGGCGGATGCTCTATCCAACTGAGCTACGAGCGCTCTGCGACAGGCTTTTAGGCACGACTGCGAGCGAAGTCAAAATCCGTGTGCGAAAAATCCGCGGATTTGTTTCCGCCAGTCGGTAATAAAGGTTTCCGGTCGGATCGATTCCCTTTTAGCTTTTCCCCATGCGCACCGCGGTTTACGCCGGCTCTTTTGATCCACCCACCAATGGTCACCTTTGGATGATCGAACGCGGGCTTGAAATGTTTGACCAACTGATCGTCGCGATCGGCAGCAATCCAGCGAAGCATTATTCATTCAGTGTCGAGGAACGGCTGGAAATGCTGAGAGCTTCGACACCGGTGAGCACCCGGCTGGTGATCGCCCATTTCGACAACCGCTATCTGGTGGATTACGCCAAGAAGATGGATGCGGAATATATCCTGCGCGGGATCCGATCTCCGAACGACTATGAATACGAGCGGGTGATGCGGCACATCAACGCCGACATGGCCCCGGAGATTACCACGGTTTTCCTGATGCCACCGCGCGACATTGCCGAACTCTCTTCTAACATGATCAAGGCACTTACCGGTCCGACCGGTTGGGAGGAAACCGTCCGCCGCTACGTGCCGGATGCGGTCTTTCACGCATTGGCGGCACGCGGCGGCAGTATTTGATGATCGGTTCTAACGGGAAATTAGATTCCTGCCTTTTTCAAAATCGCATCGAGATCGTACTCCGCGCTGCGCGGCTTGCGACTGCAGAGGGCGTTTGCTTCCGCATCGCCGGGGAAGGATTCGGTGGCGACGTCCCAAGTGACTTTGCGACCGAGTTTCATTCCGATCCATGCGGCGGCACATGCTTGCAAGCTGCGGGCCGCCTCATCGACTGGGGCGATCGGTTGAGTGTTAGCAATGATCGCCTCGATCCAGTTGGCTTTGTGATCCTTGCTCGCCATCCAGCGTTTCGCATCGCTGCCGAGAGGTGAAAGCAAACTTGGTTTGCTCGCACGAAGGGCGCTTTTGCCGTCTCCGGCAGGTGCATTGCCATCGCTGGCCGTTACCTTGACGGCACCGCGAGTACAGAAGATCCAGCCTTCCTCGCCCTCGAATTTTAGTCCGTTCTCGAACTTATCGTCGAGGATGACGCGGACATCATTCGGATAGAGCATCTCGATATGGTAATTCTGATGCACGGTCCAGACGTCGTTCTGCATGAAGTTCACCTTGGATTCGATGACAGAGGGCCCCCCTAAGCTTTGGCCCATGGCCCATTGAGCAATATCGAGGTGATGGGCACCCCAGTTCGTAATCATCCCCAGTCCGAAGTCCTCGGTGGTGATCCAGCCAGGACGGCCGCCGAAACTATCCTGTGGATGGCAGTGGAACTCGCTGTATTCCTGCTGCGGCGCGGGGCCGAGCCAGCGGTCGTAGTTAAAATTCGCAGGCACCGGCATGGCGCTGAAAGGAGACCCTTTTGGCTTGTCCAGTCCGATGCCGATGTGGATGGTCTTGAGCTTGCCAAGACGGCCATTCAAAACGGCCTCGCTCGCCGGACGAAAGGCGGTGAAGGGATTTTCCGAACGCTGCTGGGAACCTGTTTGAAGGATCACTTTTTTTGCCTTAACGGTGGAACGCAGGGCAATGGATTCCGCAATATTATAGGTCAACGGCTTTTGGCAGTAGATGTGCTTGCCGGCGATGGCGGCTTCGCAGGCAACGATTCCGTGCCAGTGGTCGGGGAGACTCACCACGACCGCGTCGATGGACGAATCCGCCAATACCTCGCGATAGTCGCTGTAAACTTTCACATCGACCTTGGTCTCGCCTTTTTTCTGATAGAACTCCTCGATCCGGCGCTTAGCTTCGGCCGCGCGCTTCGTGTCGAATTCACAAACGGCGACGACCCGGGCGAGTGAGACATCGAGGACATTGCCCATGTCTTCGAGACCCATGCGGCCGCAGCCGATCTGGGCCACCTGGACCCGTTTGTTCGGTGAATCCGCGGCGAACAAAGAACCGGGAAAAATGTTAGGGAGTGCGATGAGCCCGGCGGTTCCACCGAGGGCTGTCTTGAGGAAATGACGACGCTGATTCATAGTGATTGGTTCGGATCGATGGGTCTTATTTCTTGGAGAAGTCACGAATCTTGATGTTCCGATAGAAGACTTGGTTGCCGTGATCCTGAAGCCGGATATGACCCTCAGGGAGTTCGCCGAAATTCGGCCAGACCTTGTATTTGCTCATGGCCACCAGATCGCGCCATTCCTTGGAACCGCGCTCGAATTCCACGGTCTTTTCGCCATTGAGCCAGTAGGTGACGTGTTTTCCTTCCGACAGGATGCGGGCGTTGTTCCATTCACCGATTGGCTTGACCTTCTTGGTCGCTGGGGCGGTGATCATGTCGTAGAGCGAACCGATCGTGCGGTTGCCATCGCGGCCCAACTTGGCATCCGGGTGGCGTTCGTCATCGAGGATTTGGAACTCAGGCCCGATCGCGGACCCTTCCCCCTTGTTGATGGAGGGGTCGACAAAAATCTTAATCCCGCTGTTAGCACCCGGAGTGATCTTGAAATCCACGCTGAGCTCGAAGTCCGAGAATTTGTCGCGAGTGATGATGTCACCGCCGGCGGTGGACTCGGCGCCGCCGGTTTCTTTCACGATGAGGATGCCGTCCACCATTTTCCATCCATCCTTCGGGAAATCTGGGGCTTTGGCACTGCGCCAGCCTTCGTTGGTTTTTCCATCCCAAAGCAGCTTCCAACCGGCGGCCGTTTCGGCGGCGGTGAGCGTGTTCAACGCCGCAGACTCGACCTGAGCGGAGGCTGTCACTTCTTTGATTCTCAGATTCCGCCAGCGGACTTGGGAGCCTTCGATCCCCTTGGTCTCGCCGATGGCATGCACTTGCAGCGCGATAAATCCGGAGGGGGTCAGCGAATCCTTGATCGAGGCACAAGGGGTTCCGTTGAGCGTGGTCGTGATCGTGTCACCGATGGCCTCGACATGGACCTTATTCCAATCGTCTTGCTTGAAAATTTTGCGTCCCTGATCGGTGAACTCCTTGGCATTTCCGCCAAGGGCACCGGGATAGAGCCAGCCACGCCGGGCCTCATCATAGATTCCCGCAGCCCACCAGCGGTCCTTCTTTGGATCTGGATCGATCTCGATCTGATAGCCGTGCACGCGTTCAGCAGGAATCTTGATTTGCTTACCCTCCCAAGTGACTTCCTTGGCCTCCGCGAACCACTGGCTGCGGATTTGCACCCCGGAGTTCAGGCGGGGATCCACTTTGAATTCATATTCAAGGATGAAGTCGCCGTAGTCCCTGCCGGTGCACATGAAGGAGTTCGGCGTTTTCGGGGTGGAGGTGCCGACCACACAGCCATCCTCGATGGTGTATTTCGCTTTGCCCCCACGCTGCACCCAGCCATCGAAGTCTTTGCCATTGAACAGATCCGACCAGCCATCGGCAGCCATCGCGGTGCCACAGACGGAGATCAAGAGGAGAGAAGAACGGAGATAATTCATAATTTTAAACAGTTGGGTTCCAAGGTCGTGATGATACGGATTGAGGATCGGATTCTTGCAAAACTCCCACAAACACGAGAACTTGCAGGAGACGAGGCTGGAACCCGACGGTGGTGGAAAGGCTGTTTTCACCGACCGCCGCTGTCAAGGAGGCAGACTGTCCGCCGCGGCTGTTACCCAGGAAAATTCCGGAATTATTTCGCAAGCTCGGCGGCGGTCCATGAATGACCGCCACGGCTCTTGGTCAGTTCGCGCTGCTGCTTGACCAAGGTGGCGGACACGACAGGTGCCTTGTTCGACCACTCGTTCCGGACGTAGGTCGCGAGGTCAGCGATGGTCTGGTCGGTGATGGCGGGATTCATGCCTAGGCCCGGC
>JBBQDJ010000400.1:0-3998 GCA_038319595.1 Verrucomicrobiales bacterium | reverse complement strand
GCATGAAACGGGCGAGAACGATCAATTCCACGTTCTGCTCCACGATTAGCTGACGGATTTGGGCGAAGCCGGGCGCGCGGTTCGGGCCGTCCAGGTCGATTCCGTGAAAAGGAATGCCGGCCTTTGCGGCGGTGCTGCGGCAACTTTCCCGGTTGCCGATGATGGAGGTGATCTCGATGGGTAGTTCGTCAAGCTCGGCCCGCCAGAGGATTTCGTTGAGGCAATGGTCGGTTTTTGTGACCAAAACGGCGGTCTTCATCCGATAGGGAAGCCGCCGGAAATGCCAGTCGGCGTGGAGCGAGCGACCGAGTGTTCCGAATCCGTCGATGAAATCTTGCACGTCGACATCGAGATCTAGGGTCTCGATTTCCAGCCGGGCGAAAAACTTGCCGCCGAGTTGGTCAGAAAATTGTGCGAGCTCGATGAGGTTTCCGCGGTGTCCGGCAATATAGTTCGCCACCTTGGCGACGATGCCCGGCTGGTCGTGGCAACTGAGCTTGAGAATCAATCCGCGTCTGGACATGCGCAGAGACTTTGGGAAAGTGGGAGCCGGGCGTCAATCCATCGCCCGTGGGATCTAGCGGCCATCAGGGGCGCAGCGCAGTGTCGGCCGACAATTGCTGGGGACGGTCTACGTCTGCTCTATTCGTGGCGGCCGCCTTGGGACGGGTCAGGGTGCTGGGCGGCAGCATCGTTTCAAAATGTCCGGTAGAGCGTGAGGCAAGTGAAAGCAGCAGGACGGAAAAAAGCATGGTGGAAAGCGCACCGGCCAATCCCGCCAACCACCAGCGGTGGCTGCCCAGATGGGGAACTCCGAGGCCTGGCTCGGTTACCACCGGTGGCGCGGCACGCCGTAAGATCGCATCAATGACATGAGGGGGCACTTCAGCGCTCCGCACGGGCGGGCTGGCGGCAAGTTGCCAGCCAGCGAAGTCCATGTCATCCACCGACAGAATCAAATCATCCGGATAAGGTAGGCTGCGGCTCGATTGCGGTCCGCTCACGAGGGCGGATACCACCGCTTCATCCACAAAGCCTTCACGTTCCATCTGCAGCGATGGGGAATCGTCTTCGGATCGCATGGCTGGAAATGGGCTGAGTCGCAGTGAGTGCATGGGCGGGACAGGGTGAAGGACGGCCCAAGTTGATAGGATGAAATTCTGGAAACGTCAATTTCTAATGTTTCTTAAGTATTTCAGCGCGGATTCTTGTTAGATCGTGGCAATGCTTGGTATTGCAATCAGAGTGGATTGCATCAACAGTTGCCAATCGCACATGCTTCCTCCGAATCCCGACGACTCGCTTCTACTCATCCGCTGCCCTTCCTGCGGTCAGCGGTTCAAGGTAGGTGAGGATCTCCGCGAGCGGACGGTGGAATGCGGTGGCTGCGAACATCGGTTCCGAATCAACGACGAGGTCATCGTCAGAAGCCGTAAGTTCTATCCCGGAGAGAGAGACCATTCCGCGTTAAACCGCTTTCAGCGGGTGCCATTGGCGGGCGGAGATAAAATGATCGGTATGGAGTCCGTCCGCTATGGTGGGGTGCCCGACCCAACGCTTCTCGAGCCTGCTTCACCCCTAAGGATCCTCGCTGGCATCATCGGCGCTGTCGGTATCGTGGTGATGTCGTTGCTTCTGATTTTCGGCAACAGCCGCGGTGGCATCCTAGACGGGATGGAGCTGGAAAAGCGCCTTCTGATGGTTGGTTTCGCCGCGGTGATGGGGATCGCTCTGCTCGTCTACGCGAATCCGCGGGCCAAGCTCAAGGCCTTGGCCGTAGGGTTCTTGATGAGTGCTGGAATGACGTCGATTCCGTTCTTTTTCGATACGGGTTCCCAGGATCTTTCTAAAAGAACCGGCACTCCGGTCGTTGTGGCACCGACTCCAGAGGCGGCGGAGGTCTCCGAGGGAAGAGTGCTTGAAGCATTACGCAACCGAATCGGAACGGGGCCTCTGGATGCTGAACTCGCGCGCCTCACCCGCGAAGGAAGTGCCCGGCGCGCCGTCGGGCTCTGGCTTCGCGGCATGAGCGATCCTAACAGATTCCTTGTAATGGACTACATCCTCCGGGTGACCAATGCCG
Source organism: Verrucomicrobiales bacterium (assembly GCA_038319595.1). GTDB lineage: Bacteria > Verrucomicrobiota > Verrucomicrobiia > Verrucomicrobiales > Akkermansiaceae > Luteolibacter. The sequence goes on along the minus strand of JBBQDJ010000400.1, from coordinate 1,915 downwards.
ATCCTTCGACCCATTTTTATCCGCGGGATGGCGGTGATTATCTGCTAGTGGTGACTGGTATCGACCTGACCTTGCAACAACTGGCGGAGGTCGCCTCGGCGCTTGGGCATACCGAGAAAATCTATCCGGATCTGTCGGTCATCGAGGTCAAGGTCCGCAACGAGAATTTCGTCGAGGGTTCTATCGAAAAACTCTCCGACAACCAAGATCCGGCGTTCTATGACCTTAACAAGCGGGAGCTTGAAAGCATTGACCTGACTCGGGTGGAGCGGGCCGTCCAGCGGCTGGCTGGGGCGGAGCCGAAAATCTATCGGTCTGACATCACCCGGAAACTGATCGATTTGTTAGGGGAGGACGAGGTTACTTTCAAGACCGCCGTCTGCGGTGCTTTGAATGTTTGGTCTGACGCGCCCGGACCCGCTGGCGAAGCGGCGCTGGCTCAGGTGGAAAAACAAATGGCGGCGAACAAGGAGATCCCGCCGGAAATGATCGCGTTGATTGTGAAAGAGAAGAATCCGGCGGTCATTCCCATCTTGGACGAGCTTTGGTCACGCAAACCCTTGGCTTGGGAGTCGATCTACCAGGAGGTTGGACGCCCCGCCGAAGCCACCCTGATCCGGCGGCTCCCGCAGACCGAGGGCACTACCCGGTTTTCCGCGGTGAGGATCCTCGGACGTGTGGGAGGTCCTGATAGTCTGCCAGTTCTGAAAAGTATTCCCGTTGAAGGGGATACCGAATTGAAAATTCTGATCGAACAGGCTCAAAAATCCATCCTGGCCCGGGACGGCCAATAATCGCTGGAATTTGAAACTTCTGGTCTTTCCGTGCAAATCGCCTTGCGAACGGCCCTGCTTTCCTCAAGCCTAGCGCGCCTCTCGTTTCGCGCCAAGCTGGGATAATCCGGGGGGAGAATTCCAGCCGCGTGAGGCGGGGGGCCTTTGGATCATGAAAGATCGAAAGGCTCCTACGCGGGGGCCGCCGCCGGTTCTTCCCGCAATTGCCTTTCCCAGATGAAACGGCGGAACAAGACTTTCACTGCGGCGGTCAAGGGCACTGCCAGCAGGGCACCGACGAAGCCGCCGAGCACCAGTGACCAGAAGAGCATCGAGAAAATCACTGTAAGCGGATGGAGACCGACGGAGTCACCAACGATTTTCGGTGCAGTCACCAGTGAGTTGATCTGTTGGACAACCACAAAGATTCCTATGACACAGCCGACGTAGGCCCAGGGGCTCAATCCGAACGGTGCGCCGCCTTGCGCGTGGAGATAGGCGATGACGCAGGCGGGGACCAGACAGAGGATGTTACCGATGTAGGGAATCACGCCGAGGATGGCCATGAACACGCCTATCAGAAGTCCGTAAGGGAGACCGAAGATCGTCAGTGTGATGCCGACCAGGAGGCCGTCGATGGCCGCCACCAGCACCTGGCCGCGGAAGAACGAGACCAGATAGCCGTTGATCTCCTGCAGTGTTTCTACCAGCGAAGTCTTGAAACGCGAGGCCTTGAGAGGCACGTAATGGTGCCACTGATCGCGGATCGATGCCGAGTCCTTGAGAAAGAAAAACAGATAGACCGGGACCATGATCATGCCGATGAAAAGTCCCAGGAATCCGAGAACCTTGCTGGACCCGGCGGTCAGCCAGCCTCTACCCGTTTTGAAGATCACGTCGAGATTCTCCATCAGCATCCTGCCGCCGCGAGTCTTCGCATAGGACTCTAACGATTCAGGATCTCCTGCTGGATCTGGGCTGATCACCGGCTTCCCTTGATCGTCGACTTCCGTGAGGAGCCAACCGGCCGGACCATCGCGATGGCGGATTCTCAGGTCATGGAGTGACCGGGCGAGGGCGGGGCCGAGGTGTTCTGAGCCGTCCGAGGTGGGATCCTCAGTTCCCATGGTTTCTCCAGCCAC
>JBBQDJ010000399.1:0-4007 GCA_038319595.1 Verrucomicrobiales bacterium | reverse complement strand
GGAACTCGCGGTTCCGGCCGCCGAGGAGTCCAATGAGAACCGCGACCGCTCCACATTGAAATCATCCAGCCAGTTTAAAATGGCGCTCCCCGTGAGCGGCGATCAAGATGAAGACGCCACGAGGAAACTGGAAATTGGCCGTTTGGCTGACTCTTCGAAAGTCGCTAAATCCCAATTTGGAATCACTGATGGTTCTGCACCCCCCCTTGGGGCCCTGAACTTCAAACGCGTGATTGACAGTGAAATCAATTTTTATGCGCAATCCACAGGGTCGGATGATTGGGATTCCTCCAGTTCTAACGATGAAAAACCGTGGCTTGAACTCCAAGCGAAAATCAAACCGGAGTTTCTGTTCCGAGGAAAGGATTTGAGCACGGACGAGGTCCCTTTGTTAGGGGATGTGCCTTTGAAAGGCAGGCTTTTCAGTGAGTCCGACCAGGATGAGGGCGACAAGCAAGCCGCACCTGTCTCACTCGTAGAGCTGATGGAAGAAATCGCCGCCTCGGAAAATCCTTACTCCACGTTCTCCCTCAACATCAGCGACGCCTCGTTCCAACTCGCAAAGGCCGCACTGGCCAAAGGCGAGCGGCCCGCACCGGAAAGCATCAAGCCCGAGCAATTTTACAATGCCGTGGACTACGGTGATCCCGCGCCGACGGCCAGCGAACCAGTCGCCGCCACCGTCGAGCAATCGGCCCATCCGATCATTCCAGGCAGGAATTTGGTGCGTGTTGCCTTGCGGACGGCATCGGTCGGCCGCGCGGATTCCCAACCACTGCATCTTACGTTGTTAGTCGATCAATCCGGTTCGATGGTCCGCGAAGACCGCCGCGCTTCGATGGAACATGCCTTGAAGCAACTCGGCGGACTCCTCACCAAAAACGACACCATCACCATCATCGGATTTTCCCGGACTCCCCATTTACTGGCGGATGGATTGAGCGGCGACCAAGGCGGCAAGCTCGGCGATATCATCAATCAAACTGCCAGCGAAGGCGGAACCAACCTGGAGGAGGCAATGAAACTCGGTGCGCAGAAAGCCGGCGAACATCAGCTCGCCGGAGCGCAGAACCGCATCGTCCTTTTCACCGACGGCGCGGCCAATCTCGGCAATGCGAATCCCGACAAGCTCGCAAAACAAGTGACGGCACTGCGCCAGAAAGGCATCGCTTTTGACATCGCTGGCATCGGTGCGGATGGCTTGAACGATAAACTGCTAGGCGAGCTCGCCCGCCATGGCAACGGCCGTTACTACGTCGTCGGTGGCGAAAAGGACGACAGCTTCGCTAGGCAACTCGCCGGTGCTTTCCGCCCCGCAGCGGAGAACGTCAAGGTGCAAGTAAACTTCAATCCGCAGCGGGTCGGGAAATACAAACTCATCGGCTTCGAAAAGGACCGGTTGAAGACCGAGGACTTCCGCAACGACTCGGTGGACGCCGCCGAGCTCGCTGCCGATGAAGCAGGAGTCGCGATCTATCAAGTCGAACCGCTCGCCGAGGGCACCGGTGAGATCGGCGAGGTCAGCGTGCGCTTCCGCGACGTCGCCAGCGGTGAAATGGTCGAACGCACCTGGACGATTCCCCACGAGTCATCAGCCACTGCCTTCGACCGTGCCACGCCATCCATGCAACTCGCCGGTCTCGCGCTCCTCACCGCCGAGAAACTCAAAGGCGGCCCCATGGCCGATGCCATCGATTTCAAAATGTTCGGTGGACCCGCCGCATCGGTGAAACAGTTCTACGGCGCCAGTGCCCCCGTCGCCGATCTGCTCCGCATGATCGACGTGCTCAAATAACTGGAGCGCGAAATTTATTCCGCCCGTCTTCCAATCACCGCGCGGGATGAATCCCGCGGTCTAATTTACACACTCTTTACCCACGCGGAGAATCATCCGTGATAGAAAACCAACTCCCATGAAAATCACATCAGATTGGATCGATGCACAACCCCAGAGCTTGTCTGAAAAACAAACGATGGCAGGGATCGACCTCCGGGCGGTCCGCGAGAATGGTAAGCGAACAACCGCCTCTGGGTCGATTTTTAAGCCGTTCATGGGCATTCCCGTTCTCCTCGCATTCGCCGGACCGTTGCGGAGAACGGTCCCTGCCTATTTTCAAACGCCTTCTAAGGGGCGGGGACATCTCGTCCTCGCATCACGAAGGGACGAGACGTCCCTTCCCCTTATCAGAGCTGTCGCACTCCTTGCGCTCTTTCTACTAACACCATTCCTGCGGGCCCAGGAGCCAGACGACCGTGTCGTCCTGGTTCCGTTAGGTAGGGCACCCAAGGAAGCGCCCTTGTTTTTTTCCGCCAAGGCGGAAGTCGATGCAAAGGCCGGCCTGTCGGAAGTCAAAACGGAGCAACGCCTTTCGTTCCACATTCTCCAAGGCAAGCCGGAAACTCTGACCCTCGGTCTGAGCGGAGACGGTCGAGTCACCGAAGTCACGGGTGACGGGCTAATGGATTGGGCGGTCCGCGTGGCGGAGGACGGTTCGCGCTTCCTCGATCTGCGCCCGGTCATGCAGGACGGAAAAGGCCCGGAAGATTTCAGCGTAGTCGTGAAAACGCAGCAGAAAGCGGAGAAAAACATGACCTCGCTGCTGCTTCCTACGGCGGGATCGGCGACTGGATTCTCACTGGCGGTGACCTTCACCGCAGACCCTGGCGCGGACCTGCGGGTGGTGAAGGCTGACGGGCTGGTGCCGGTGGGTGACGCGGATTCCCATCAGTTCGTCAGCAACAACGAGGACTCGCAGGAGTTGATGTTTCTGGTCGTGCCCGGCGGCACCGGTTCGCGGGGCCTGGAGCTGATGAATACCTCGCTAACAGGTCGGCTCGCAGCTGACGGTGGCAGTGTCGCATTCCATCTAACCGGAACAGCGCGCGCCACGGCGGCAGGCTCGGCGACGGAATTATTCAGCGGTGGCGCGGCGCTTTCCGGCGGGGTCTCTGGCAATGGCTGGCATGTGACCTTGCGCGGGAAAAATGGCTACGATTTGATCGCCGAGCGCAGTGGGGATCTCCCCGTGGCCATCGATTTCGAAGTGCCGGTCACTCGCAAAGGCGATTGGCGACTGCTAGATTTCAGGCTGCCTGCCGGTGTGGTCGTTCCGGTCCGGATCGATGGACTTGGCAAAAGTGTTTCGTTCGACCGCTCACTCGCAGTGGTTCCCGAGCCATCGGGGGAAGCCTGGCTGGGATTTCTTCCCGCTAACGGCACGGCCGTGATGGCCTGGCGCCGTGCCGATGCGATGGCGGATGGAGCCTTGTTTTTCTCCAGCACGGAATCGAGCGACATCCGCATCGGCAGCGGGCTGATGCGGCAACTCACGGTGATCGACTTGCGCGTGCTGCAAGGAAAGCTGGGTGCATTGTCACTCGCAATTGAAGGCCCCGGCGAGGTGTTGGCAGTGACGGGCGAACCGGTGTTAGGCTGGTCCGTCGTGGAGGAAAGCGGTAAACGGCGTTTGGAGGTGAAATTGAGCCGACCTATCGAGGGCGGCGGGCGGATCATGATCGAGGCACAGGCGGCGCTCGGCGGATTTCCGGTTAGCTCGGAGGCGCTGCGGATGGTTCCCCAGGGGTCGCTGCGTCATAGCGGGTGGCTGCGGGTGGCGAACGAAGGGGCGGTTAGAATCGAGGTCTCCGAAGCCAGGGGGGTGATCCAACTCGCGCCCGGACAATTTCCCGGTGGCGTGGACGATTCACTGCGGCAGGTGTTTGTCTATCGGTTTCCCTCGGCAGATTACGGTTATGCCATCCGGGCGGACCAGGTCTTGCCGGAAGTCGGTGTGACCGAAGTCACGGTTTATGAAGTCGCAGAAACGGATCGCAGGGTGTTCGCGGATCTGGAACTGGACATCCGTGAGGCCCCGCTGCGTGAGTGGGAACTGGAAATCCCCGCGGACCACGCGGTGGCATCGGTGACGGGGGCCGAGGTGGCGGACTATGTGGTGGCCGCTGAAGTGAAGGACGGCAGGAAGCGACTCAAGATCTTGTTCAAACAG
>JBBQDJ010000398.1:0-4044 GCA_038319595.1 Verrucomicrobiales bacterium | reverse complement strand
GTTTTCCATACCGGCAAGCCCAACAGCCCGGAGATCGGGGACGAGCGGGTAACCTTCTCGATCACGAGGCCGGATCAGGTGAGCGTGATGGGAGTCCAGACCGGCAAAACTTTCACCGAATATAAGACGAAAAGTGGGAAGACGAAATTACTGCTCTATCAGGGGTCGTTGACGGCTGCGCAGATGGTAGAGGGCGAAGAGCATAAGGCGAAAATCCTGCGCTGGATTCTGAGAGGGGCGGGAGTCCTCGCGATGTTCATCGGATTCAATCTGATCCTTTCCCCGCTGTCCGCATTCGCCGATGTGATTCCACTTTTCGGCTCTCTGTTAGGCATGGCTGGATCACTTATTTCATTACTGCTCGCCACAGGAATCAGCTTCGTGGTCATCGCGGTCAGCTGGATCACTTTCCGCCCTTTGCTCGGAATTCCGCTGCTGATTCTGGGGTGCGGCTGTATCGTGATGATCGTCATGAAGCTGGTGAAAGGTGGGAAGCAGCGCAATCTGGCGATGCCGCCACCACCACCGCCGATGGTTTAGATCAATTCAAAGTGGTTTTCCCATAAGACAAAAAACCGTTAGGTTTGGAGCGCTCCTTCATTGGACCATCGATGAGTGAGGCATGATGCTGATACCATCAAGTGGCTGAATCTGGTTAGGCAGATTGATTGATCACTTCGTCCAATTATTTCCGGGATAGTCAAAATAGATGATTCATCCAAAAAATAGGACTCGGCACAGGTGCCATGATCGGCATCGGATGCGGCGGTATCGTCCTGCTGGGTATCATTGGCATCATCATCGCGGCAGTCCTACTAGGTCCGAAGGCGGTGCAGTTCGCCGATGAGGCAAAGAAGAACCCCACCCGTGCAACGGCGACGATGATGGTCTCGGCGAGCATGGGAAACATGGAAATGGTCGCCGAAGATGAAGTGAACAAACGCTATACGGTGAAGGATAAGAGATCCGGAGTATTGACTACGATCTATTGGAGTGCGAAAAAGAAGGCTCCAGAAGTTGTCCAAGGAGATTTCTCCGCAATCCCAGCGGAAACGGCCACCACCGTACCGAGTGCGGACAGCGAGGCCGTTCCCGGTGCCGAAAAGAAACAGCCCTAGGCCCTCAGACTCTGCCTGCTCCGCTCACTCGCTCACGAAACACTTACTCAAACACGATGAAAAACCACCCCCTTCTTGTTCTATCAACCGCCGCCAGTCTTTGCATGATTTCCTGCACGACACCCGATCTCGCTACCGCGCGAAGGGACCTCGTGATGGAGCGGGAGCAGGCAGCCGGTGCCGCCACCTTTCCCCGTGTCACCACACCCGGTTGGCAGGCACAAGGCGATGGCAAGCCATCCCTCGATGTCACCGGTTACAGTCGCGTCGGCTATGTGAAGGACGGATCGCCGAAGGATGTGGTGGAGGTCTTTTATCACGGACAAGAGAACCCACGGGTGAAGACGGAAGATCAGGAATTCGTCACCGTCATGGGTCAGAAAGTTCAGACTTACGGCTCAGGCAACGAGATCGTCGCATTCGCTACCCAGCCCGTCCGGCTGACGGCTCCAAATGGGAAATCCGCTTACTACTCGTTCCAATTCAACAACGAGCACCTCTATCGAACGCGCCAGATCCCCGAGTTCGGCTGGTGAATTCGATTTCCTAATCCTAGAAAGATCAACGCAGATGGACATTGATTTTAAGAAACTTCTGAAGAATTGCGGTTTCACCCTGAAGGTGAAACTGACAATCGATACAACTCTTTGATCATCTGCGTGAATCTGCGTCCAGCTGCGGTTCTATTTTCCTTTTTAGGCTAATTCATTGATCCAGAATGGGATCTGTTCTGAAACCGGGTTATTCCAGTGGGCGTATTCAGTCAGCACCAGTCGCCGCCTGACACTCCATTGAGGTGATCGCCTCGCGTTCGAGCTTTTCGAGCCAGACGACGAGCATCGCGAGGTCTGCGGGGGTGATCCCAGGGATGCGGCCGGCTTGCCCGAGGGTGGCGGGGCGGATCTCAGTGAAGCGGAGCTGAGCTTCTTTTTTCAGGCCGCGGATGCTGGTGTAGTCGAGGCCAGCCGGGAGCTTTTTCCCTTCATTGCGGGACATGCGGTCGATCTGGGCCTGCTGGCGGCCGAGATGGCCTTCGTATTTGAAGTTTGTCTCGATCAGCGGCCAAAGTTCCACGTGGAACATTTCGAGGAGATGGACGGGTAGTTTTTCCCAGTCGCTTTCCGTGCGGCGAAACCATTGGTCCAGCTTGATGCCCTCGTGGGTGGTCTGCCGGACAAAGGGGTCGGCCTTTTCGAGAGCCGCGATTTTTTCCTCCACCCGGCGGACACGCTCGCCGCTGGCAAGGCCGATGGCCGCGGCTTTCGGGGTGATGCGGAGGTCGGCATTGTCCTGGCGGAGCAGCAGGCGATATTCGGCCCGGCTGGTGAACATGCGGTAGGGTTCGGTGCAACCGCGGGTGACGAGGTCATCGACCATCACGCCGAGGTAGGCTTCGTCACGGCCGAGGATGAATTCGGGTTGGCCGAGGGCTTTGAGCGCGGCGTTCGCTCCGGCGATGAGCCCCTGCCCTGCCGCTTCTTCGTAGCCGGACGTGCCGTTGATCTGACCGGCGAAATAGAGGCCTTCGATTTTCTTAGTTTCCAACGTTGGCCGAAGCTGGGTGGGCGGGCAGTAATCATACTCCACGGCGTAGCCCGGGCGGAGGATCTCGCATTTTTCCAAGCCAACGATCGAGCGGAGGAAATCGAGCTGCACTTCGTAGGGCAAGGAGGTGGAAACGCCGTTGACGTAGTATTCAAGGGTGTGGCGGCCCTCGGGTTCGAGGAAGACTTGGTGGCGGTCCTTCTCAGCAAAGCGGACGACCTTGTCCTCGATGGACGGGCAGTAGCGCGGGCCGACGCCTTCGATCACACCACAATACATCGGTGATTGATGGAGATTTCCGGCGATGATCTCGTGCGTGCGGGGGTTCGTGTAGGTGATCCAGCAGGGCATTTGTTCCACGTGGAACATCGGGTCGCCCCAGGGGTTGAGGGTGAAGAGGTCGTTTTCAGCCTTTTGCAGGGTGTCGGCCATGAAGCTGAACTTGGGGACCGGAGTGTCGCCGTCCTGGCGCTCGCATTTCGAGAAATCGATGGACCGGGCGTTGAGACGGCAGGGCGTGCCGGTTTTGAAGCGTTCCACCTCGAAGCCGAGGCGTTTGAGGGATTCGGACACCATCGAGGTGGCGTCCCCCATCCGGCCGCCCTTTTCATTTTTCAGGCCGACGTGCATGAGGCCGCCCATGAAGGTGCCCGCGCTGAGAATGACAGATTTCCCGGCGATCTCCATGCCTAGCGAGGTGGCGACGCCGATGACGCGATCGTTTTCCACGAGGATGTCGGCGACATTTCCCTGGTGGATCTCGACGCCGGGCATGGCTTCGAGTTCGCGTTTCATCCGGAATTGGTAGGCCTTCTTGTCGCACTGGGCGCGGGGTGCCCGGACATAGGGGCCTTTCGAGGCGTTGAGCATGCGCCACTGGATGCCGGTGGCGTCGGTGTTGAGGCCCATAATTCCGCCGAGAGCGTCGATCTCGCGCACCATGTGACCTTTCGCCAAGCCACCAATCGCGGGGTTGCACGACATTTGCCCGATGGTGTCGAGGTTCTGGGTGAGAATGGCGACCTCAGCACCCAGCCGGGCAGCCGCCATCGCGGCCTCGACACCGGCGTGGCCGGCACCGATCACAATCACATCATAGGTCTTGGGGAATCGAAACATCGTGGGAGGCGTAATGTAGGGCTTCCCGACGGCGGCTCAAGCTCGGATACATGGGTGCTGCGTTCCACGTGGAACAATTTCACTCCGGGCGGTCGAGGATCCCGGAGGAGGGGCGTGGGAGGAGCTCGGCGAGGGTGAATTCCAGGCGGTCTGTGCGGTTGGCGAGGATGATGTGCGGGACGTCAAATTCTGCGAGGACTTGGCGGCAGGCACCGCAGGGGGAAATGGGCACGCCGGTATCCGCGACCACGGCGACGGCGAG
>JBBQDJ010000397.1:0-4054 GCA_038319595.1 Verrucomicrobiales bacterium | reverse complement strand
GCCCGGGGCCACGCTGCCCTTCGTCGAGACCCACATCATGGAGCACGGGCTGCTCATGCTTTCCGGCCAGGGCGTTTACCGACTGGAGGAAAGCTACTATCCGGTCACCGCGGGCGACGTGATCTGGATGGCTCCTTATTGTCCGCAGTGGTTCGTCGCCATGGGTGATGAGCCCGCCAGCTACCTTTACTACAAAGATGTCCACCGTCTCCCCTAACATCATCGTCATTAACGGCGCCCCGGTGAACGTCTCCGGGGTGCCGCTCCACACCAGCATCCTCGACTTCCTGCGCGCCAGTGGCCGCACCGGATCCAAAATCGGCTGCAACGAGGGCGATTGCGGAGCCTGCACCTTGTTGCTGTTGGAAAATGACCATGCGCCGCGCGCGATCAACGGTTGCCTTGCCCTCGTCGCCTCACTCGTCGGGCGTGAAATCATCACCGCCGAGGGCTTGGATAACGACGGAACTTTGCATCCGGTCCAAAAGGCGATGGTGGATTGCAACGGCTCTCAATGCGGCTACTGCACGCCGGGTTTCATCTGCTCAATGGCAGAAGCCTATCACGGCGACACCAAGCCGGATCGCGAACAGATCGCCGACCAGCTCTGCGGCAACCTCTGCCGCTGCACCGGCTACCGCCCGATCCGCGAGGCGATGCTGCAGGCACAGCAGGAACCGGCAGCCGTTCTGCCCGCTCGCTCTAACGTTCCGCCCGCTCCCGCAAGTTCAGGAGGATGGCATCGTCCGACCACGGTAGCGGAAGCGCTTTCGCTCAAGACGCAGCACCCGAAAGCGCAATTCATCGCCGGGGCCACCGAACTCGCGGTGCTGATCAACAAGCGCCACACACGCTACTCGGATTTGATCTCGTTAGATCAAATCGAAGAGCTGCACCTCATTTCGAAAACCGCAAGCCATTGGCAGATCGGAGCCGCCGCCGCCCTCACCGATGTGCAGGAAAAACTCGCGGGCGATTATCCAGCTCTGGATCAAATGCTACGGCTCTTCGCCTCCAAACAGATCCGCCACCGCGCCACGCTCGGCGGCAATCTCGTCACCGCCTCGCCCATCGGTGACACGCCGCCCGTGCTTCTCGCGCTCGATGCCTCGGTCACACTCGCCTCGCTAACAGGCAAACGGATCGTTCCACTAGCAGATTTTTTCACTGGCTACCGCAAGACGGTCCTGCGAGATGACGAAATCATGACCGCCGTCCTGATCCCGTTGGAAGTCGAGGGCCGTTGTGAGTTTTTCAAAGTCTCAAAGCGCCGGGAAATGGACATTTCCACCGTCTCTGCTGCGTTCCGGATCGTTACCGACACCAAAGGCAAGATCACCGAAGCACGCCTCGCTTACGGCGGTGTCGCTGCCACACCCGCGCGGGCGGTCAAGACGGAAGCGGCATTGATCGGCCAACCCCTCAAGGCGACTTGGGCGATTCTGAATCTGTTGGATTCCGAGTTCGCTCCCCTCTCCGATCTCCGTGGCTCGGCGGAATATCGCCGCATCCTGATCAAGGACCTCTTCCGCAAATTCATCGCCGGAGAACACGCCCGCCTGCTTCCGCCGTTCGAAGATTCACGATTTCCCAGCCATTCGGAAAATGACATGCCGCATGAGAGCGCCATCGGCCACGTCACAGGTCGGGCTCTGTATGTCGATGACACCGCACTCCGGCGCAGTGCTCTCAGCGTCTGGCCGGTCCGATCCATCCATGCCCATGCCAGACTCCTGCGGGTCGATGTTTCAAAAGCCCTCACCGCTCCAGGCATCAGCGCTGTTCTAACTGCTGCCGATATTCCCGGTCTTAACAACACTGGCCCGGCCCGCCACGACGAACCGTTGTTCGCCAGCGATGAAATCCTGTTCCACGGCCAACTCATCGCCGCCGTCATCGGGGAATCCCTTGAAGCCTGCCGCCTTGCTGCAGAATTGATAGAAATCGAATACGCGCCGCTGGATCCTATCCTTGGCATCGAGCGGGCCATCGCTGAACATTCCTTCCACACAGAGCCCCATTTCCTCGTTCGTGGCGAAATCGAAAACGGCCTAGCAGAAAGCCCGCACGTCCTCGAAGGTTCACTGCACATCGGTGGGCAGGACCATTTCTATCTGGAAACCCAGGCCGCCTGGGCCGAGCCGGATGGCGAGGGCGGCGTGCATGTTTCCAGCTCCACCCAACACCCGTCGGAGGTTCAGACCATCGTCGCGGAGATCCTCGGGCTTCACAAACACCGCGTCGTCGTCGAGGCCCCGCGCATGGGTGGCGACTTCGGCGGCAAGGAAACCCAGGGCAACGTGTTCGCCGCGATCTGTGCCTTGGCGGCGCTCAAAACCGGCAAGACCGTAGGCCTCCAGTTGGACCGCGACCACGATATGGAATCCACCGGCAAGCGGCATCCGTTCCTCGCGAAATACAAGGTCGGCTATCACCCGGATGGCACGCTCCACGCCGCCGATATCCAGCTTTATTCCGATGGCGGCTGGTCGCTCGATCTATCACTTCCGGTCAACGACCGCGGCTTGTTCCACCTCGACAACGCCTACTACATACCCCATGTCCGTTTCCGTGGGCAGGTGGCAAAGACTCATGTCACTTCGCACACCGCGTTCCGTGGTTTCGGCGGGCCGCAGGGAATGCTGGTGATCGAGGAAATCATCGGTCGCATCGCCACCGCCCTGGATCTGCTACCAGAAGATGTCCGTCGTTTGAATTTCTATCAGGGAAGCGGCGAAACTAACACCACGCACTACGGCGAGGAAGTCGAAGGCAACCGCCTCGCCCGGATCTGGGATGAGTTGTTGGAGTCGTCCGAATTCATCAACCGCCGGGCCACGCTCAAGTCGTGGAATGACAGCCACCCGCACCGCAAGCGCGGCATCGCCATCACGCCGGTAAAATTCGGGATTAGTTTCACCCTCAAGCATTACAATCAGGCCGGCGCGCTGGTCTTGATCTATGCCGACGGCTCGGTGCAGGTGAACCATGGCGGCACCGAAATGGGCCAGGGTCTGCACACCAAGATCCTCGGGGTGACGATGCGCGAGCTCGGCCTGCCCGCCGCCAGCATCCGGCTGATGCACACCCGCACCGACAAGGTGCCTAACACCTCCGCGACAGCCGCCAGCTCCGGCTCTGATCTCAATGGCATGGCCGTGGCCGATGCCTGCCGCCAACTCCGCCAACGCCTGATCCCACTGGCAGCCGAGCTGCTCGAATGCCCGCCCGTCGAGATCCGTTTCGGCGATGGCAACGTCCACTCGCTCGCCGGTCAATCGATCACCTTTGAAAAACTAACATCCGTCGCCTACACCCGCCGCATCCAGCTTTCCGCCGCTGGATTCTATGCCACCCCGGATCTCGAATGGGACTGGGCCGTCGGCAAGGGCAGACCCTTCCACTATTTCGCCTTCGGGGCTGCGGTCAGCGAGGTCGAGATCGATGGCTTCACCGGCATGCACCGCGTCCGCCGCGTGGATATCCTCCATGATGTCGGCGATTCACTCAACCCCGCCATCGACCGCGGCCAGATCGAAGGTGGCTTCGTCCAGGGCATGGGCTGGCTCACCTCCGAGGAGTTGAAATGGGATGAAAATGGCAGACTGCTCACCCACAGCGCCAGCACCTATGCCATCCCCGCCTTCAGCGATGCCCCGCCGGACTTTCGCGTCGCTCTCCTCGAGAACGCCAGCCAACCGAACACCATCCACGGCAGTAAGGCAGTCGGCGAGCCGCCACTCATGCTGGCTATCTCGGTCCGCGAGGCCATCCGCGACGCGTTGGGCGCATTTGAAGTGGAAAAGGACTTCCTCCTCCCCTCACCCTGCACGGGAGAAGCGGTGAGGAGCGTGATTTCATCCGAATGATCCGGCGTCGAAGCGTGAGCACGAGTCGGGCGATTGACAGGGAGCCGATTCGCGAAACCGGGTGAAAGTCGTCGATTGCGAGGTAGGCTGGCGCGCGCGATGATGTGTGGATTTCGCGGCGCGAAATGGAGCGCTGACTTTAGTCGGCCTGTCCAATGATTTGCTCACGGAAAGGGATTCAGGCC
>JBBQDJ010000396.1:0-4056 GCA_038319595.1 Verrucomicrobiales bacterium | reverse complement strand
CGCCTTCTCGATGATGGCCGTCATGTTCACCGTCACCATCCAGAAACGCCGTGAGATCGGCGTCATGAAAGCGCTCGGCGCCGCACCCGGCCAAATTGTGCGGGTGTTTCTCTATCAGGGAATGATCCTCGGCACTCTCGGTGCCATCCTAGGTGTCGGACTCGGCCGCGTAGTCATCCATTTCCGAGGTGAGATCCAAGCATTCTTCAGGACACTAGGATTTGATCCGTTCACTTCCTCGTTCACTGGATTTAACAGCCTTCCCGCGCATAACAATCCGGTCGAGCAGGCCAAATTCGCCGTGATGGCCTTCGTCCTCTGCTCACTCGCCGCCCTCGTCCCCGCCTGGTTCGCCGCCCGCAGCGACGCCGCCAAATCCCTCCGCAATCTCTAACCATGGAAATCTGGATCATCCGTGATGGCGAGAAGGTCGGCCCGCTCCACGACTTCGAAATTCGGCGGAAAATCACCGTCGGCGAGCTTCCGCCCGATACGCCCGCATGGCATGAAGGTCTCGGGGCATGGAAGACATTGGTGGAAATCGATCTCTTCAAGCGCGAGTTCGAGAAGGAGCCTCCGACGGTGGAATCTCTGCCAACCGACCACGAGGCATTGCCGACTGAGGTTTCGCCAACTGAGGTAGCCCGGGCGGCCCCTACCCCGGCACTGATCCGACGCTTCTGCGCCCGATGGCTGGATCTCCTGCTTTATTCAAGCGTCTGGTGGCTCGGCATGTGGGCGGCAGGCCAGGACATCAGGGCGGCGATCATCAATCCATGGATCATGTTTTTCCATTACATGCCGTGGTTCGTTCTGGAATCCGTGCTGCTCCATTATTTCACCACCACTCCCGGCAAGTGGCTGCTAGGCCTGCGAGTGGTCAATCTCGACGACTCCCGGCTTGACCTCAGTGCCGCCACCCGCCGCTCGATGAAAGTCCTCTTTTCCGGCATCGGCTTTGGTTGGAACTACCTCGCGCTATTCTGCCAACTCCTGAGCTTCATCGTCGCCAAACGCATCGGCACCACGCTGTGGGATCACACCGGCGGCCACAAAGTCACCGCAAGCAAGCTTTCTCCCTTCAGGATGGCAGGCTTCGTCGTCCTGTTCTTCGTGGCGATCCAGCTCCAGGCGATCGTCATTCCACCCTACGTTTCCCCCGAGATGCTCGAGAAAATGGACAAGATGCTGCCCGGCTTCAAAGCGGAGTATGAAAAAAATCCCCCCTGGCATCTGCCCAAGCGGAATTGACCCCGCCTTTGATTTCCGTGGAATATTTCTGAAATCAAGAAATCAACGGATTCCGACGAAAATCAGCTTGCCAATGCTCCGAACTGCTCCTACTTCTCCCGCCCCCGCACGCGGGAATGAAGGCGAGGATAGCTCAGTTGGTAGAGCAGTTGGCTTTTAATCAATTGGTCCTGGGTTCGAGTCCCAGTCCTCGTACTTCCTCTATTTTAAATAGGTCCCAAATCGTGCGGACCTCCCCCCCAAAATAGGGATGGAAATGGGAGATGCTCAAACGGGCTACCACCCAAGGCTTTAGTTGCTTCGCGAAACTCGATACTTGCGCTTTCGGTGATTAATCTCCAAGTCGGATCCCGTGAATTTCTCAGGTGCTCGTAAAATCGGCCTGAAAATCTTTGAAATCTGTTACTCCTCCTCGCTGCCGCCGAGGGTGACGTTGATGTTGTATTCGTTCTGGAGATGGGCGTGGGCCTGGCTGGCTTGGCCGGCTTTTGGGTAGCGCTTGCAGGTGAGTTGGAAGGTAAGAATGGCCTTTTCCTTGTCTTTCGCCTCCTCGTAGGTGAAGCCGATCTGAAGCGATGCCTCGGGCGCGGCTTTGTCCACGACCTTACATTGGTTGTAGAGGGCGATGGCTTCCTGCGGCTCGCCTAACTTGCGGTGGCAGGCCGCCATGCGAAAGTAGTTGTCGGGAAAACGGTCGATCTGTCGGTAGGTGGCGATCGCTTTTTTCCAGTCTGATAGTTTTTCATAGCAACTGGCGATCGACCACAGATAGTCGCCGGCGTGGTCGCCGTCGATCTCAATGAGCTTGCGGAAAACGTCCATCGCCGCGGCGAGCTTTCCTTCCTCCAGATCCATCGCGGCGATGCTTTTGAGTCCAGCCACTTGGTCTTTGAATTCCGCGTAAATCCGGCGGGCGTCGTCGCGTTTTTCGCGCTTTCTATACCAGTCCGCCATCCGGCCGAGAAGTTCGTCGTCGCGGCCGAAGCGCTCGCCTATTTCTCCGTAGATTTTCCAAGTGTCGGCAGGGCGACCGAGCGTGCCGTTGAGGTCGGCGGCGCGGTAGAGGAGGTCCTTGGCGATTTCCGGGCGGGTGGTGCCTTCTTCGTGCAAGGTTACTAACAGCTGATCCGCGAGCTTCAACGCGGCGTTTCTAGTAGCAGGCTCCTTGAGTAGATGGGCGACGGTTTTGGCCGAGAGCTTGTATACCGTGTCGAAAAGCTCCGGGCCCGAATAGGTGGTGGCGAGGGCCTTTTTTCCCTCGTCGAGCCGCTGGGCGAAGCAATGGAATTCGGCGAGCTCGTGGCAGGCCTCAATGCAAGTGGCTTTCGATGACTCGGTGCGCCTGACCTTGTAGGTGAGATCGTTGAGCAGAGCGAGGCGTTCGACATCATCCTGCTGGAGACGGGCGTAATGGAGAAGATCGACGCGGGAGCGGACGGCGATGTCATCATCCGGGTATTCTTTGATCAGGAAGCGGAACGCGGTTTGCGCCTGTTTGACCTCGCCCATGGTCCGGTAGGCATCGGCGATGCAGTAGGCGGCGATCGTGGCCTCTTTGGATTCCGGCCAGTAATCGATGACGGATTGGAAACCCTCGCGCAAGGCGGTCTGGGGTTTCTTGAGATGCATCATCGTATGGCTCCACATGAGCTGAGCGTAGGGCGCGCCCGGACTTTTCGGATAGAGCGTGAGGAATTTCTCATACTCGTCCAGGGCGATCTTGAACTCGCTGTTGGTGTAATGCTTTTCTGCGATCCGGATCTGATAGCGCTCGACCTCTTTCATCGCCTCGAAGCTCTTGACGGGGATTTGCTCAAGCGGAGTGAGGGCTTGTGCCAACGGCGATAGAAACGTCAGCCAACAGGCGACGAACGAGAGTGCGAGAAATGTTGTACGAAGAAGTGTCATCGCTGGAACCCTTTTCTCGAGCTCAGGTCAAACGACCCCTCGACGCAACCCGCGAGTTTCATGAAATCATTGCCTGGACGCGGCGCTGTCTGGTCAAAAAAGATTTCGCTTTTAGCCTTGCTGATTCTTTTGTGGGGCGTGTGTTTCGGTTTCTTCTTCATGGGGTCGATGTTCTGGGCTTGGCGTGGCGGATAAAATCCCCCGCCACGGTTTCATTGATTCGTGGCGTCGAGCCACTTGTTGTATTCGGCGTGGGCGTAGTAGATGACGTTGACTCCGAGTTGATAGCAGGACTCCCAGATTTCCTGGGGGACTCCGGAATGGCCGTCGGCCCACGCGTCGCCGATGTCGCCGGGATGGTAATACACGACAAGCCGTCCATCCACTACCCAACCGAGAGCATCAGAGCGGCCGTGGGGGGCGACGATAGGAAGCCGTGGCAGCGGATACGGGATGCGGTGAATCGGATGGTCGAGATAAACGGAAATGGGTTCCACCCTCGGCAGCACGCGCCGCATCATTGTGATGAATTGCCCTTCCCAACCAGAGCTGCCGCCATTGTCGCCGAAAAGCATTCCATGATGATCTAGCAGATAAGTCCGTAGCGTTTTGATTTCGGCATCGCTCACATTGATATTTTTCTGACCGGTCATGTAAACCATCGGCGGGCTCTTGCGGGCCGGGAAACTCATGAGGCGGGAAATCTCCATGGGTTCCGGGCGGTCGTTGACGGGCTGGCCTAGGCGGACTCCGTATTCGGTGAGTAAATTGAGCTCGGAGCCGCGGGCCATGTCCTGATCCCAATCTCCGCCGTCGTATTTGAGGCGGATGAAGCGCACTTTGCCGCGCTTGGTGCCGGCTGAGAATCCAGCACCCTCGCCCTTTCCCTGACCGATC
>JBBQDJ010000395.1:0-4085 GCA_038319595.1 Verrucomicrobiales bacterium | reverse complement strand
GGTCGGCCGGTGGTAGGCAGCAGGGTTCAAACCCTCCCCTGGTCTGGGACAGATTTCCCGGATTCCATGAGGATTCCATAAAAACAGCCGTGTCTGCGTGCGTCACCGTGCGACACCGGCAAAAACCAGTGACGCACCCATGCCCATGAATAAGAAGAGAACCGCACCGTCAGACGGAGTCCTTACCGTTCCGCCAGCTTCATCATACAAGCTGTTTGAGCCGACCAAAATTGTCCGGAATGGCGGATAAATTTCCTGACATCGGCAAAATAGGGGTTCAAGTTTGTCCTAGATGCGTTGTTTCATCTTCGCGGTATTTAGTCCCACTAATTGTCGCGATCACAGGCACTCCATCCGGCATTTTTCCGATGGAGATGATCTCCACCCATGAATCTCTCCGACAATGCGATTGTGACACCCACCTTATCGACTCGCCACGGGGAAGTTCTCGCAACCACTATCTAACCAACCATGAAACTTGCAAACAACATCGCGGGAGGTCTGCTCGGCCTCGCTTTCGTCGCCTTCGGGGGCATGTATTTCCTGAACATGATGCCCAAGATGCCTCCGCCGCCGGAAGGCTCCCCGGTCGCCATGTTCATGGGAGCGTTCGTGCCGAGCGGTTACCTTTCCTTCGTGAAAGCGTGTGAACTCATCGGCGGAATCCTGACCGCCATTCCCCTCACCCGCAACTGGGGCCTTCTTCTTCTGGGACCGGTGATCGTAAACATCCTCGCTTTCAATATTCTCATCGCTAAGGGCGGCATCACGGATCCACCGCTCGTTATTATCTGCTTGCTAGCCGCCTATCTGTTATGGGCCGGGCGCAGGGCATTTGCCGGACTTTTGAATCGCTGACCCACCACCGTCATCCCTCATCTAGGGAGCACCTGACACTGCTCCGTGACACTGACTGGAACATCGGTCCCATGGTCTATGGGTTTTCGAGCCCGCCCCGGGCCTAATCAAGCCACTACCCGCCATCTCCATGACACCCTTGATCTCGGTGATTTAAAGTGCGTGCAATCCTTCGTTCTCAAGCAACTCCAAGGCGACGAATTACATCCCTCGCTCGAAGAGCGCTAAAATGAGTTGGTCGCGGCCAAATCCGCGACTATACGGTGTGTCGATGAGCGAAGCCGCCAGCAAAGCGAAAAAGTCCCGGGTCAACGTGCGCCGCCCAGATGTGATGGAGCGTGTCGCCGCCGAGGTGGCCGTCCATTTCCACTCGTTGATCGTCGAAAAACTCCGCGATCACGGCGGAAAAATGACCATCGGCAACACCACTGTCCTCCTCGCCGAACAATTCGGTTTCTGCTACGGCGTCGAGCGCGCCATCGATCTCGCCTACGCCTCGCGCAAGGTGTTTCCTGAGAACCGCATCTTCCTCATCGGGGAAATCATCCACAATCCCGACGTGAACGGCCACCTTCGAGAGATGGGCATCGTCTCGCTGCCGTGGCAAGAAATGGACGGCACCTATGACGATCTCAATGAGGACGACGTCGTCATCGTCCCTGCCTTCGGCGCGCCGACGTCGTTCATGAACAAGGTTGAAGAACGCGGCTGCTATGTGGTCGATACCACCTGCGGCGACGTGATGAAAGTCTGGCGGCGGGTGCGCGGCTACGCCAAAGACGGCTTCACCTCCATTATCCACGGCAAGTCGAACCACGAGGAAACCCGAGCCACCGCTTCGCGCGCACTCGGCGAAAACGGCGATGGAAATTACCTCGTTGTCCTCACCCTGGCCGATATCGATTTCGTCTGTGACTACATCCGCAATGGCGGTGACAAGACCGCGTTTCTTGAACGCTTCAAAGACGACCACTCCGAAGGCTTCGATCCCGATGTCCACCTCAAGCAAATCGGCGTCGCCAATCAGACGACGATGCTCAAAACCGAGACCGAAGAAATCCAGCGCCGCCTGCGCAAGGCCATCACCGATCGCGACGGCAACGACACCGCCTTTCTGATGTTCGACACCATCTGCGGCGCGACCCAGGAACGCCAGGACGCGCTCTTCGAAATGCTCCGCAAGCCGATGGATCTGTTATTGGTCGTCGGCGGATATAACAGTTCGAACACCGCCCACCTCGTCGAGATCGCCGAACCGGAAGTGCCGACCTTTTTCATCCGCGATTCCTCGCGCATTAAGTCGCTGGAGGAAATCGTTCATTACGACCTCCACCACCGGGAGGAAAAAACCTCCGACTACTCCCGCCTCTTCTCCGACGACCGCCCCGTCACCATCGGCATCACCGCCGGAGCCTCCTGCCCTAACAACCTGATCGAAGAAACACTGGTGAAGATTTTCGAGCTCCGGGGCATCCAGCGAGAGGCGCTTGCGATGATCTGATCAAGAAGGTCAGGGAGTATTTCCTGGCGCGTTGTATTACATTGCTATTTTCCCAAGACTTTAAGCGGTAACCGAGCATCGCATTCTAGCAGCCAAGCATCGAGCTTATCCGCGAGGCGTTTGGCATGGTCGGGTAATTTTTCAGCGAGATTGTTTTTCTCACCGATGTCGCTGCTCAGATTGTAGAGCTCGAGCGAGCCGTCGTCGTAATTTTTGATGAGTTTGAAATCGCCTTCGCGGAGGGCGCTCCCGAGGCGGTTCTCTTTGTGGAAGGCGTAATTGGGATAGTGGAAGCAGAGGGTGTCGCGCTCAAAGCCGGGAGATTGGGTAAGGAGCGGCAGAATGCTTTTGCCATCGAGCGGGTGGTTAGGCGTCGGCGACAGACCCGCGACTTCGAGGAGCGTCGGGTAGCAATCCGTGCTGATGACAGGCGTAGCGTTGGTGGAACCGGGCTGGACCTTTCCCGGCCAGCGGATGATCCATGGCACTCGGATGCCGCCTTCATAGAGCATTCCTTTCATGCCCCGCAGCGGCCGGTTGTCGCCATCATATCCGCCGTTGTCCGACTTGAAAATGACGAGGGTGTTCTCACGCAGCCCGGCCTCGTCCAGTGCTTTCAGGAAACGGCCGATGCCGGTGTCCATGCCCTCAATCATCGCGGCATAGACCGGATCTTTCAGGCCACCGCGCTGGCGGTATTTGTCGATGAGTTTCTCGTGAGCCTCCATGGGGTAGTGCACGGAGAAAGGCCACCAGTTGAGATAAAAGGGCTCATCCTTGTGCTGACGAATGAAGGAGATGGCCTCGTCCGCGAGACGCTCCGGCAGATACTCACCGGTCTTTCCGTCCACCATGGCCGGGTTGCGATAGGGCGCGAAGTAGCTGGGTGGGCCGCCCATGGAATTTCCTCCGACGTTGAGATCGAAACCCTGCTTCTCCGGGCGGAGCTCCTTTTCCGCAGGTCCCGACTCACCGGGCGCTTTGTAGGAGAGATGCCACTTGCCAATGTGTGCTGTGGCGTAACCCGCCGTAGAAAGGCGCTCCGCGATGGTCACGGCTTCGAGCGGCAGGTGGCGGATGTTTTCGGCCTCATGCAAAAGTGAGTCCGGCAAGGCAAAGCCAACTGCATTTCCCGGAGCGTGATTGGTAATCCGCAATCGCGCCGGCGACTGCCCGGTCATCATCGCGGCACGAGTCGGCGTGCAGACGGGGGAGGCGGAATATCCGTTCGTGAAACGCATGCCATCGGCGGCCAACTGATCCAGCGCCGGCGTGTCCAACTTTTCACCACCATAACAATGAAGATCCCGCCAACCGAGGTCGTCCGCCATGATGACGACGATGTTAGGCTTTCGATCCGCAACATGGGCATGGACGGAAAAAAGCGCCGCGAGTATGAGAGAGGCCAGCAGGTGGAATCGATAGGCGAAACGCATAAGACTATTTTTTAGTGAGCTCGAGGGTAGCTTCTGCAAAAGCCCTGCCCATCAGCGCGAAGGTTTTGGCGCAGCCGAGGTAGTGGTAGCCGGCGTTGGAGGCTCCGCGATTCCACTTCGCAAGATCAGCAGGGGTGATGAGCTTGGCCTCGTATTTTTTCATATATTCCTGTTTTTGCTCGTCGGTCATTTTCCCATCAGCATTCGCCTGTTCCGGGTTCTTGGAGTCGAGCAAGTGACGCATCTGCTGCACTTGAGCGCGCTTTTCATCGATGGCACCGAGTTCAGCT
>JBBQDJ010000394.1:0-4097 GCA_038319595.1 Verrucomicrobiales bacterium | reverse complement strand
GTCAGGGCTGCGGGAGTGGTGAAAAGATCGGACACGGGCTGGACTACCGGGAGAATCGCCAGAGTTTATAAATCATTCCAGCCGATATTCCTCTCTTCGTTGTCCCGATTTTAAACAATCCTTGATTTCCAACTCCGAAATTGGCCGTTGTGTCCGTTTTTGGGAGTAGTTGGCCGGAATCGAGCCCTAAAAGTCCTTCCAATCTCCTGATTTTCAGGTAATTTGAAGTCGTTCTGAGCGAGGTCCGCCTCCTTAAAACGTCAGCCTCAAAAGCTGGGCCAAGTGTTCCGATCTTGATCTCCGGGGGGAAGTCAATCGGACAAGGCCCAAGCCAAGTGGCTTAGAACAAAGCGCGTGTTGTGAGATCCGGGGGGATGATCCAACACGCGCTTTTGTTTTGTCGCCTAAGGGGCAGTGGACGTCTCGTCCACGATGCCGATGTGCTGAGAAAGCCCAGCGCGAGACGCTTCCCTTTCGCCTACCATCGTCCAGGTGGGCCGAAGTCCCACCCTCCTTTGGGTTGAAATCGACTGTGAACCTGCGCGTATTGGGGCAGATGAAATGGTTCCTGATTTTCTCCCTGTTCTACGGGACGAGTCTCGCCGCCGACGAGGTCACCGCCAAGCGTGAAGGCAAGCAGGTGGTCATCCGCTCCGGTGAAAAGGAAATCCTCCGCTATCAGGCGGAGCCCGGCGATCTGCCGCGGCCGGAAATCCCCCCGTTGTTCATCCGCGGTGGCTACATCCAGTCCATCCACACACCGGCAGGCCACTTGATCACCGATGACTTTCCGGTCAATCACCTCCACCATCACGGCGTCTGGAGCCCGTGGACAAAAACCCAGTTCGAAGGGCGCCATCCAGATTTTTGGAACATGGGCGCCGGCACTGGGAAGGTCGAATTCGTGGCGCTCGACGAAGTCTGGCAGAAAGACGGCAAGGCGGGATTCAAGGCCCGTCATCAGTTTGTCGATCTCACCACATCTCCGCCCAAGGTGGCTCTGTTCGAGACTTGGGAGATCGTCGTCCGGCCGTCAGGAAATATCTATCTCATCGATTTCACCTCCACACAGACCTGCGCGACCGATGCGCCGTTGAAACTTCCGCTCTATCACTACGGAGGATTCGGACTGCGCGGGAACGGCGCTTGGAACGGAGCTGGAAACTGCAAATTTCTATCCGCATCCGGTCTGACCGATCGGGTGAAGCTGAACACCTCGCGGGAAAAATGGTGTTGGGTCGGCGGTCAGGTCGATGGCGATACCTGCGGCGTCACCCTTCTCTGCCAGCCGACGAATTTCCGATTTCCCCAGCCGATCCGAGTGCATCCTGAGGAGCCGTTTTTCTGTTTCGCGCCCCAGCAGTTAGGTGAAATGGAGATTGCGCCGGGCAAAGCATACGTGGCCCGTTTCCGTCTCGTCGTCGCCGATGGCGAACCGGATGCGAAAGCCGCCGAGGCGCGGTGGCAGGACTACGCAGAGGGTCGTTAGAATTTCCGCAACACCGTATCCGAGCAGAGCCGCTCTTCGGTGTTAGGATGATCCAACGTGTAATGCAGCCCGCGAGATTCCTTGCGGCGGGTGGCGCACTCGACGATGAGTCCAGCCACGGCGACGAGGTTGCGGAGTTCCAGGATGTCCGCATTGACACGGTGGCCCCAGTAGAACTCGCGGACCTCCTTTTTCAAATTTCTTAACCGGGCGGTGGCCCGCCGCAGGCGGTTGTCGGTGCGGACGATGGAAACATAGTCCCACATCAGCCGGCGGATCTCGTCCCAGTTGTGATAGATCACGACCAGTTCGTCGGGCTCCGCCGTATCACCGTGTTCCCATGCGGGAATCTCCGGCGCTTCCGGTGCGAACTTACCCGGCGGATGCTGTTTCATGATTTCATCCAACGCGCGGCGGGCGATGACATTTCCTTCTAGCAGAGAGTTAGAGGCGAGCCGGTTCGCGCCGTGCAGACCGGTGCAGCCGACCTCACCGACGGCATACAAACCGCGAATGGTGCTCTTCCCGTTGACGTCGGTCAGCACGCCACCGCATTGATAGTGCGCGGCGGGAACGACCGGAATCGGCTGAGCTTCGCAATCGAGGCCGAATTTCAGCAACGTCTGATAGATATAAGGAAACCGCTCCTTCATGAAACCCTTCGGCTTGTGGGTGACGTCCAGATAGACGCAGGTCGCGCCAGTGCGTTTGATTTCCCGGTCGATGGCGCGGGCCACGATGTCGCGTGGTGCCAGAGAGCCGCGAGGGTCGATTTTCTTCGTGAAATCCTCGCCCTTTGCGTTGATCAAAATGCCACCTTCCCCGCGCACGGCCTCGCTGACGAGGAAGGATCGTGCTTCCGGACCGGTCGCTCCTGGATTGTAGAAACAGGTCGGGTGGAACTGGATGAACTCCATGTTGGCGATGGCAGCACCCGCCCGCCAGCCGAGGGCCACGCCGTCACCGGTCGCCGAGTCCGGGTTGGTGGTGTAGAGATAGACCTTTCCGCATCCCCCGGCGGCGAGGATGACGCGATCGGAGCGGAAGACTTTGACTTCGTTCGTCTTCGTTTCGAGGACGTAGGCGCCCAACACCCGATCATCGACGGCTGCACCAAGCTTGGCGGTGGTGATCAGGTCGATGACGAAATGATTTTCCAAGAGGGTCAAGTTCGGCGTGTTGCGGGCTGTTTCGATGAGCGCCCTGGCGACTTCCCGGCCGGTCGTGTCGCGGGCGTGGAGGATGCGCCGATGCGAATGCCCCCCTTCCTTGCCCAATTGAAAATGGCCGTCTTCCTTATCAAAAGAGACACCGTAGTGAACCAAATCATCGATGGCCGCGGCCCCTTCACCGATGATGGTCCTGACCGCTGCTTCCTTGCAAAGTCCCGCACCGGCATCGAGCGTGTCGGCTACGTGGAGTTCTACAGAATCGCCCGGATCGCGCCATTCCTCCGGCAGCACCGAGGCGATTCCCCCCTGCGCCCAGGCGGTGTTGGATTCGAAGGCGTCGCCTTTCGCCACTACGATTACGGAACCGTACTTGGCGGCCCGCAAGGCAAAGGAAAGTCCGGCGATACCAGCGCCGATCACCAGAAAATCTGCTGTCATGTGCCGCCAGCATGAACGCGGAATCCCTGCGGAAAAGGGTAAATTGTCACTCACCTGCCTTGACCAGCCCGCAGCGGCAAGCCACGCCTAGCCCATGAGTTTTTTCATCACCGGGACCGACACGGGCGTCGGTAAAACCTACGTCACCCGCCTGATTCTTGAAACCTTGCGGCGTGAGGGTGTGGATGCCGTCGGCTACAAACCGGTCGCCTGTGGAGATCGGGACGACGCCACCTTTCTTGCCGCCGCCTCCGACGGAGCCGACATCGACGAGGTGAATCCCGTTCATTTCAAGACTCCGGTCGCGCCGTATGTCGCCTGCATGTTGGAAAATCGGACGCTGGAGCCGGCGGCCTTGCTGGCAGGTTTTCACCACCTGGCGGCGAAACACGCCAAGGTCCTGGTGGAAGGCGCCGGTGGCTGGGAAGTCCCGCTGGCACCGGGCTATTGTATCTCGGATCTCGCCGCCGACTTGAAATTACCGGTCGTCGTCGTTGTCGGAAACAAACTGGGTGCGCTCAATCACGTGATTCTCACCGTGAACGCCATCCGCGCCAAGGGCCTGGTCTGTGCGGGCATCATCATGAACCAGTTGGAGGAAGAAATGGACGTTGCCATGATCACCAACAAAGGCGTCGTCGAAGATCTCACCGGGGTTCCCCTGCTCGACCACATCATCCACGGTCAGGATTTCCTCGATCCAGAAGCCTATTCCGCGATCTGAATTCCATGGCGGCTGGCTCCGGGGGGGGAGGTCCCGGAGCCCACCAGCCTGATTTAGCTGTCATTTGTTCTGCCAGCGAAATAGTCATACCCTACCCGCAGCGCCCGCGACATTACGTGATCGCGGGTTCCTTCTTTCGTCCTCCATGCCAGCCAAGAATTTTCACGTCCGCCAAGCCGCCGTTTCCGCCCTTCGTGCTTGGGCAAAGGGTCACGACTACGCTGAAACCCTGATCGAGCGCCATGCCCAGCGGCGTAAGCTTTCATCCTCGGAT
>JBBQDJ010000393.1:0-4130 GCA_038319595.1 Verrucomicrobiales bacterium | reverse complement strand
CGAAATACTGCATGATGCCCTCATAGACAATGGACGAGATGACCCCCTCAATTTCCGCGTTGACCAGTTTATCCTTGGTCTGCGAATTGAAGCGCGGGTTGGGCATTTTTACGGAAATGACAGCCACCAGACCTTCGCGGACATCGTCACCCGTTAGGGCGGCATCCTTGTCCTTCACGATCTTGTTGACCTTGGCATATTGATTGATACCGCGGGTGAGTGCCGTCCGGAAGCCGGTGAGGTGGGTGCCGCCGTCGCGGTTAGGGATAGAGTTGGCGAAGCAGAGGATCTGGTCGTTGTAGGAGTCGTTGTATTGGAAAACCACGTCGGCGAAGACGTCGTCGGTGGTTTTCTTGCCGTCGTAGTCCAGATCGATGGCGCGCTTGCCGTGCAGGATGACGGGTTCGTCGTGGATGAGGGTTTTGTTTTCGCCAAGCTGGGCGACAAATTCCTCGATGCCTTTCTGATAGAAAAACGTGGCTTTCTTGGCGGACTCGGGACGCTCGTCCTCGAGATCGATGGTGAGGCCAGGGTTGAGGAATGCCAACTCGCGGAGGCGTGTGGAAAGTCGGTCGAACTTGACTTCGATGGTATCGACGAAGATGGTGGCATCCGGGAAGAAGGTGATCATCGTGCCGGTCTTGCCGGGATCGACCTCGCCGATGACGTGGAGCGGGATGGTGGTTTTCCCGCGTTCGAATCCGATGAGGTGGACTTTGCCATTCCGCATGATTTCCGCTTTGAACCAGTCGGACAGGGCGTTGACGCACTTGGCACCGACGCCGTGGAGGCCGCCGGAATATTTGTAGGCGCCTTGGCCGAACTTGCCGCCGGCGTGGAGATTGGTGAGCACGAGCTCGACGGCGGGCATGCCGAATTTCAAGTGCATGTCCACGGGGATTCCGCGGCCGTTGTCGGAGATGGAAACGGAGCCATCGACGTGGATGGCGACCTTGATGCGGCTGCAATAACCGGCGAGGTGCTCGTCGATCGAGTTGTCGAGAACTTCGAACACGCAGTGGTGGAGACCGCGCTCGTCGGGATCGCCAATATACATGCCGGGGCGCTTGCGAACGGCATCGAGCCCTTGGAGTTTATCGATTTGGGCGGCATCGTAAACCTGTGCTGCCGCTACCTGTGTTTCAGCTTTTTGTGGGTCGTTCGGTGTCTCGGACATAGGTCGACCGAAGGGTCCGAAATCCTCCCACTGGAGACAAGGAACTTCTCACGAAAACACGTGTTTTTTCACTGCGAATCATCGCTACATAACTCACTATTCATGAACTTGTTATAACTTTAACCATTTCACCAGCGGACAGTCGGAAACCTGAACACGTCCAGTCGGGAGCAATTGATCGGAATCAGCGTCAAAATGATGACAATATTCTAACAAATCGGGGCCACTTGAAGGGCTTTTTGTGCATCTTGGATGGCCACCGCGAGCAGGACTCAATAACGATTTCAGACTCCTTCCCTATATCAACGTAGGCAGACAACTGCTAGGAACGATGATTCAATCACAGATGCTTCTGGTGCGCTGATCCCCTGCGCGCGAGCGTCCAGAGACCTAACCGAGCGGCGGGAAGTCCCAGGACTCGGCTAGAGCGAACCCAGGCGGTGATCAAGCCTCCATCCCAAGGCAGGCCTGCTGCCATTTCAACAGGACATCGGCGGGCCGCACCTCTCCTTCGGCGATGGATTCCAAAGTGGCTCGGGGAGCGATCAAAGATCCCTCGATATCGAGACGGGAAGCCTCGCGCTCACGGGTTTTGATGAGGAGTTCGACCCTGTGTTCAAAATCGCGGTCGCGCTTCTTCCTTTTGCCGGCAGGACGCTCGGGCCATGCGGCTTCCGGCATACTCTGAACGGCCTCCACCGCAGCACGGAACCGCTTCTGCCGGTCAGGGCGAAAATGGACGGGCAGCGACAGATTCTTGCCGGCCGCGAGATCGATGCTCCATTCGAGGAGTTGGCGATTCGGAGCAACCATGAACGAAGGTCGGTCCCAAGATTTGGCTTCCCCATCCCGCCAGTTCCAGAGCGCACTCAGAAAGGCCAATCCGCGGGGTTCCAGCTTGCCGGATCCCTGCACGCGCCAGTTTTCCTCTTTGGAATCATCCCGATCCAAAACACGCTGACGGGCGGCGAGGCAGCTTTCTTCAAACCATTCATCGCGTCCCTTTTTCCTGAGCTGAGACACAATCTTGTCTCCCATTTCCAAAAGATAGTGCACATCATTGAGCGCATATTCGATCATCTTCGGTGACAACGGACGTTTGCCCCAGTCTGCCTTTTGTGAGGATTTCGAGAGTTCGACACCGAAATACAAATTGACCAGATCTCCCAAACCGAAGCGACGGGCGCCTAACAGCCTAGCTCCGATCTGCGTGTCATACACCACTGCTGGCAGGCTGCCAAAGGTCCGCTTGAACATGGTCATGTCATAGTCGGCACCGTGCATCCAGACCGTGGCAGAAGCCAAATAACTGCCCAGCGAAGACAAGTCCTCGATCGCTAGCGGATCAATCAACACGCACTTTTCACGATCTGCGAATTGGATTAGGCAGAGGGATTCTCGATACCGATGAAGGCTGTCCGCCTCGGTATCGATGGCGCAGACGGGATTCGATGAACCGTTGCAACTCGCATCAAGATGGCAAGCGAGCCGCTCCGCGCTGTCGATCATATCCGAGCTCATCAACTGTCAATTCGTGGGGGATGAAGGTTCCTACCCGAGGAGAGAGTAGAAAAATCCTTCCTTTATCAAGAGTCCCAAGCCGGTCTCACTTCGCGAGGACGATCTTCACGCGATAGAGATCATTCGCAGTTCCCGGAGGCTGGGAGGGAATGAAATTATCGAAGTATAAACTCCTGACTTCGATGGTGACCTTGGCAGGAACATTGGCAATCGGCGCGTCGCGCACGGTGGTAACACTCCAGTCGGCGTCAGAGGTGAAAGTCGCCCATGTCTGGCCACCGTCCTTGCTTCGTTGCAGGATATAGCCCACATCCGGCACTGTTCCGAGCTTCTTTTTGACATCAAAGCCGAAGTAAGGGAAATCTTGGGTGAGTGTGATCGGATCGATATTAGGAATCACTAAATCCGGTACGGGTGCGATGGGGATACTGGAACTGACCGTCGCATTGCTTCCCAGAATCCACTCGTTCAGGTTGTTATACCCGTCATTATCGGGGTCTGCGAGAATGTCCCTTCCCTTGGAAGGTGCATCTACAAAAGTGATGTCGACATATTCCGAATAACGGTCCACCACGATCACGGGGATCTGGAAGGTCCTTGACGAGAAATCGTAGGCGACACCGCCGGGTAGCGACAGGTTACGAAGTAAATCGATCTGCACCACGCCGGAAGTGCCACTGTCGAGAATGGGCGGCGTGATGAAGGAGTTGACATAGGGAGTGACTAATTTGACTCGCGGGTCAGAACCATTCAGAAAGGGAGGGAAAACCGAGATCGGAACTCCCGCGTAGGATGGCAGCACATCGGATTTGGGATCCCTAGGATTCCTGAGCACCTTGATGGAAAAATACATCGTATCCACGGCAGCAAAAACCGTGGAGGGAATCGCTCCTGTCCAGTTGATCGAGTTCGGCAACAGGTAGCTGAGCTCGACAAAACCATTTTTGTTCCACTTGGTGCCATTCACATCCGTGAAGCGGAAACCCTGAACCGTGTTATTGCGCTCCTGACTTCCTTCCAACATCGGATAGATTACCGACGAGATGCTCAACGAACGCTCCGGATCACCCAGCCGTGGAAACGCATAGTAGTAGGCACCTGGAACCACCTCACTCTGGAATTTGTCTCGCTGTTTCTCGGTGTATTTGATCCGCTTGAAGTAGTTCGTGATGGTGTAAGGGGCGATCGCTCCGGGAGTCGTGAGATCGTAAAATATCGAGAAACTATTATCCGTGAATCCACTGGACGGTCTTGGCAAGGCCGACGGCGGCGCAGCAATCAGCTGGACGCTTCGCGGATACTGCGCAGCGACGAATCTCGCCGGAGTGATGCTGGTGACGATCACATAGGGGAAGGACGGCTGGACTCCTTCGATGGATCCTGCGGTGACCAGACCTGTAGTTCCTAGGACACAAAGGCCGGGCGAGCCCGG
>JBBQDJ010000392.1:0-4144 GCA_038319595.1 Verrucomicrobiales bacterium | reverse complement strand
CTCCGCCATGATCGCTGCGGCACCCGCCGCGACCGCAACCTGGAAGAAGGTACAGAGCAGTACAAGCTGTTAGATTCAGTTTTGTGAATTTATTTTCAGTCCTCCCGCGACCGGACCAGAAGAAGTGTATAAAGATGAGGGCCCTCACCCCGGCTTCCTCGCGGATCTGGACCAACCGGGGAGACTCGAAAAACGCGCGGGCGTCCGCCGTTGAAGTCCAGACGGAGAAGTGGACGATTTTGTTAGGATCACTTTCGTAACGCAGGACCTGATAGGATCGCTCGCCCGCTTCCTTGCGGATGCCGGCGGCATTGTCGAAGATGATTTTCCAAGCCGCATAATCGGCGACTTCGTGGATGATGAGGACGTGGGGCATTGGGGTGCGATTGGATAGATCACTCCAAACACGCCGTCCCGAACAAGGTGAACCCGGTGGATTGCTCGATTTGGATGTCCAGGATTTGTCCGGTCAGTCGAGCCGGATCGCCGTCGAAGATGACGATCTTGTTCTGCGCCGTACGGCCTGTTAGCCGGGCGGCGTTGTTCTTCGATGGGCCTTCGCAGAGAACCTGCTGGCGGGTGCCGACGATGGTGGCGTTGCTGGCGATGGCGAGGCGATCGACGACGGCGAGCAGGCGCTGGTTGCGTTCCTCCTTCACGGATTCATCGAGCTGGCCTTCCATTTCGGCGGCGGGGGTGTTGCGGCGTTTCGAGTAGCGGAAGACGAAGGCGTTGTCGAACTTGAGGCGCTCCACGGTATCGATGGTGGCTTGGAAATCCTCCTCCGTCTCGCCGGGGAAACCGACAATGATGTCGGTGGTGATCGCTATCCCGGGTCGCGCGGCTTTCATTTTCTCACAGATCTCGACGAACTTCGCGTTTTTGTAAGGTCGGCGCATTTCCCGTAGGATTCTATCAGATCCGCTCTGCATCGGGAAATGGATGTGCGAACAAAGTTTCGGCAGATAGGTGAACGCGGCGACGAGATCGTCCCGATAGCCGATGGGATGCGGCGAGGTGAAACGAATGCGCTCGATGCCTTCGATTTCGTGCACGGCCTCCAACAGCTGGACAAAAGGTGATTTGCCGTCGATTTTCGGAAACTCAGTGCGGCCGTAAAGATTGACGATTTGTCCTAACAAGGTGATTTCCTTCACGCCATGCGCTGCGAGGTGGCGGACTTCACCGACGATTTCGGCGATGGGGCGGCCCCGTTCCTTGCCGCGCGTGTCGGGCACGATGCAGAAGGAGCAGCGCATGTTGCAGCCCTGCATGATCGAGACAAACGAAGATGCTTCGTGAGCTTTGGGAATGTGGTCGCGGATGGTGTTTTGCGAGCCCTCCTCCTCGGCGGTATCGCAAACCGTCGTGCCGCGCAGCGAATAGGTGGGATCGTCCATGCGGGCTTCCAAGCGCCGCTGGAGGATGCCGTCCACGTATTCGAAAACCTTGTGGTATTTCTGCGTGCCGACGACGAGATCGAGCTTCGGTACGGTTTGGAAAAGTTCCTCGCCACGCGATTGAGCCATGCAGCCCATGAAGCCGTAAACCACGTGTTTGCGATCGCGGCCCTTGTGGATCAGGTTGCCCATCTTGCCCAGTGCCTTCTGCTCCGCCTGGTCTCTAACGGAGCAGGTGTTGATGAGCACCGCATCGGCTTCGTTTTCATCCGCCGTGACTGTGTAGCCGCCCTCGCTGAACATCCGCACGACTTGTTCGGAGTCGCGCTCGTTCATCTGGCAGCCGTAGGTCTTGACGTAAACTTTGGGCATTTGGGGAAGAGGTGGATGGTCGATGCTCGATAGTTGATCGTGAAGAGGAAGAGTGATCGGGTCTTTTTCTTTCCATCAACTATCAACTATCAACTCTCAACCATCAACTCAGGCTCAGCCTCTCGTCGGACTCGAGCTTTTCATTGAGCGTCGGCCAGCCGCCATCCACCTGCATATTGAAGCAATGGAGGTAAACTGCAAGCAGCCGGTGTTCGAAAACATCTGCCAGGCGGTCGATGGTGGTGGTGAGGCGCTCGGGATCGAGTTTCTTGGGAAGGTCGCCAACGACGGAGCCTTTGCCGTCGTGCGGGATGCCCATGCCATCGCAGAACATCGCGAGGAGCGATTGCTGCCCGGCCATCAGGTAGGCTTGAAGGATGTGCTCGCCGATCGTGTCGCAGGCTTTCAATTTCAAAGTCTTGTGGATCCAGGCGTATTGCTCGACCATCGATTTTTTCTCGATGAAGACAGGACGAAGCTTGCGGTTCCCGGCAAGGGTGGCGACGGCGGATCGGTAAACATTTCGGTCGTTGGCACGGAACCAATCGAGGATTTGAGTCACAAAAGCGGGATCAACGGCGGTGTAGAGTTCGTGGGCTTTCACAGTGAGGAAATTTTTGAGTGGCGGGAAGTCAAGGTGGTCAAACGGCCCGTGGCAAGGGCGGAGAAGCGAAAATCCAGGCTAAAAGCCCGCAAGAAACGGGAAGCTTGCGGCCATGGACTGCGTGCAGCCTGCTGCCGCTTTGGCAAAAACAGCCTGCTGTCAAGCCGCCCTGTCGGGGGAGGCGTGATCCCTGCGCGCTTGCGGGCAAGCAGGAATTCCACGGTATCCGTGTCGAGCGCGCACCGAGGCAGCAGCAGGCTGCATGGTCTCCAAGCGGGAACAGGCCGCACGCCACCCAAAGAGGGGAGCCCCCTCAGATGGCGTGTTGAATTTTGGCTGAGTCTCTTAGGGTCCGGTGACTTTGAGGCGGGCGAAACTGACCGTTCCGGTGGGGAAGGTGTAGGTCACGTTGTTGCCGCTGATGAAGACGGTGCCTGGCACATTGGGGACCACGAAATCCCGGGGGGCCTGTGCCCACGTGCCTGAGAGCGTGGTGGAGGTTTCCACCACGAAGTCCGTGGGGTAGGCGCCGGGGTAAGTCCCAGCCTTGACCCAGGTGACACTGAGGACGCCGCCAGTATTGACCACGCCGGGCAAGGCAGTGAAACCGGTGTCGGCGACGGGGCCGGAGAGGAAATACTCGATGCCGTTGGCGACGCCGTCGTTGTCGAGGTCCTGACCAATGGTCTGGGTGGTGTTGCCATTGGCGGCCTGCCAGGAGGAGTAGCCTGCCGTGGCGAGGGTCAGGATGCCAGTGGTTTCGTCGAAGGTGTAGGTCTTCCCGCCGCCGATGTCCTTGGTCCACTTTTCAGTGCTGGGGACAGAAGTGAAGCCGACGACGCTGAAATTGGAACCGTAGGCACCGGTGAGGGTGGAGACATTTTCCAAGGTCCAAGTGCCGGAGGTGAGCCCGTCGGCTAGCGTGGTGTCGATGACGAAGTCGCCCTCAAGGGTGACCGTGCCTGCACCGCTGATGCTGTTGTTACTGCCGGAGGTGGCTCCGAGGACAAACTTGAGCTGCGCGTTGTCGGCAAGGGCCAGTGTGCCGGCGGTCACGGTGGTGTTGCCGGTGTAGGTGTTAAGGCCGCTGAGGGTCAGGGTGTTGGTGCCAGTTTTGCTCAGGGTGCCGGTGCCGCTGATCACGTTTGCGTAGGTGCGGGCGTTGGCGTTGAGCTTATACTCCAGGGCGGCGTTGTTCACGATGCCGCTGGAGGTGGCGATGGATCCGTCATCAATGACAAGAATGCCCGCGCTGATGGTGGTCGTGCCGGTGTAGGTATTGACGTTGGTGAGGGTCCAGGTGCCTGTGCCGACGTCTTTCAGAACGGGAAGATTCACCGTCGTGCCGTTGGCAATGATACCCGCGATGAGTCCATTACCATCGCCACGGAGATTAAGGGTACGGCCGGTCGCGGTTGGGGTCATGTTCCCATTGATGGTCAGCAAGCCACTGGTTGAAGTGAGGAACGTAGCTCCACTACCACTCGCCATCGAGATATTACCGCCGATCGTATTATTGCCCGAGTCGTTGTAGATCGTGAAGCCGCTGATGGTGAACGAAATGTTGCTGGCGAGTCCGATGTTGTTCTGCAGATGGATTTCACCGCCGTTGGTTCCGTTCCCGCCAGCACTTGTGATCGTCTTGGGACCCACACCCAACGCTCCGGAGTTGGTAATGGTGAGAACGGCTTTCGGCTGAGTATTACTTGCCGGCAAGCTGACATTACCGGTGAAGAGGTTGTTGCCATTGAGGGTGACGTTGGCGGCA
>JBBQDJ010000391.1:0-4145 GCA_038319595.1 Verrucomicrobiales bacterium | reverse complement strand
ATCGATTGAAGTGTGGGTGAATCCGGAATTCGGCAGCGCGAACCAGGCCAGAATCCAAGCGAAGAAGTTCGCCAAAGTCATCGGCCGCCTACCCGTGTGTCTCCGCCAGGGCGTTAACTCCCTGACCATTCAGGGCGGTCTAGAGCTTTTCGGTGGTGGCTCCCACAACGTGCTCATCCACGTTCTCCAGTCCAAGGAATACGAACGCGACGGAATCTTGGAAGAAGCGCTCGTCCACGAAGCTACTCACGCCGCTCTGGACGAAACTCACGCCGCCGCCAAAGGCTGGCTCGCCGCCCAGAAATCTGATCCTGAATTCATCTCCACCTATGCCCGCGAAAATCCAACCCGCGAAGACGTGGCTGAGACCTTTTTGCTCTATCTAGCCGTTCGCTACCGCCCTGAGCGTATCTCCCCTGAAATCGCCACCCAGATCACTTCTTCGATTCCCGCTAGAATCAAGTATTTCGACAAACAGAATTTTGATGTGGGACCGATCAATTGATTGGAAATAGGATGCGTCCCAAAGCCAAGCATTGTTTCCCAGCCCGTCGATTCCTACGCTCAATTCTCGCTCTGTTTTGGGTGTCTGGATTGCAGGTGATCTTCCTGTCTTCCGGGATCGCAGGCGATGTGGAGGAGTCTCTGAACAACATCAGCACAAAAGCTGCGACCTTGATCGGCGAGGGGCACAAAACTGAAGCCGCCTCGTTGATTTACGATCTGGTCCAAAAGTATAATTCGGAATCCTTCTACTGCCAATTTGGGACCATCGAAACCTGCCTCAGCGTTGTCAGGCAGCACGACTTGCTGGGGGAGATTATCCGCATCAAGCGTCCGCCGGAGGGGGCTCCATTTGCGGCGATCAAGGATTTTACCATCACGCTCGTTCACTTCACCTCGCCGGATGCCCAGCGAGATTCCCTGATGAAGCTCAATGCCGAACAACCCGATGATCCACGAATTCTCACGTTACTAATCATCGCCACCCCATCCGATCAATTGGACCGACTGATCGAACCGGCGACAAAGCTCAAGCCAGCCGAGTTCTCAATTTTTCTCAAAATGCTCACCGATGAGATGCGGCCTTATTACGCCAACGAGGAGAAGTTCATGAGGGACGCGGTGCTTGTCGAATGGTTGGCCAAACTATTCGCCTCTCTGCCGCCTCAGAACTATGGGAAGGCGGATTTCATCAGTGTTAGCCATTTGGTAAAGGAACGGTGCCGATTCAGCGATGTCGGCGATATTCCTCTTCCGCCGCTCTGGATCGAAGGCAAACCTACTTTGCCAGAAACGAACATTTTAGAGCAGGCAATTGCGCGAAGAATCTGCTCCGCACGTGACCGGTCCTTGGAAAAGCTGGCAGACTCCTTGCTCAAACATTCCTCGATTTCAGCGGTTGGTTTCAATTTGCTCTATCGCGGGCGTTCCTCCTTTCCTGTGTCGGATCGCCAGCTCTATGAGGCGTCCCTCGCCGCCATTCATGCGCAGCTCCGGACATATCGGGTTGGAGCCGAATTTACGACCTCAGGTCGCTTTACCCGCCTGAGCAGCCTGTGCAGTCACACTGATCCGATCATGTTCGGGGTCGAGTTCGATCCATTTCCCGATGAATTCGCCGCAGCTTACGCGAAAAAGAACGGGATCGCGAAAGTGCCATCCGGCATGCTCGAAGGTGTCGATCCCACACTCGCGCCGCTTGTCCGAGGATGGATCGCATTTTTCGAGAATCCGGATCCAGTGGAATTGTCCCGGCTACTGGCGGAGCTGCATGCAGACCCCTCTTCGCACATTGGCTTCAAGATCGCGGTGTTGCTGCTGGAAGGAAGCTCCCTGGATATGGAAAAAGGGTTTAGTCGGATCTTGGATCAGTATGATTTCACCGCCCTGTTGCAGGCGCGTCCATGGGCCGATGGTTTTCGAACGACCGACCGTTTCGAGAAAACCATCGGACGTCACTATGTCCGCCACCCGGATGATGGGGTGGCGAGCGCTGGCTTGAACCGGCTCGCCAGCCGTTTGTTAGGTCCTATGGAAACGTGGCCCGGCTACGAGGAAGTTCCTATTCATCATCAAGGTGATTCCGCATGGTTTGGGTCCGCTGACAAAAAATCCGGCGGTCTCAGCGCCTTTGCGTATGTCACCAATCATCGGTCCGAGGTGGGGCGAATCCGACCGAACTACAATCTTCTTCGTTTCGTAAACACGCATGGTTTACCTAGTGGAATTGCAGCCGCGGACAACGCTGAGTCCATTCTAAACTACCAATCCGTTCCTGCACTTTTCGCGGAGGTGATGGTGCCTTCTAACCTCTTTGTTACAGGACCAGGCATGTTTGATTTGGAGGGGCGGTTCATTCCACCTTTGCTCGTTTTGCCGAATGATCCAGAGTATTTGAGTCAGTTCGGTGAAGAACTTCTCAAAGTGCGCGGACCACAAAGTTTCAGGTCCACCATTACCGGCGCTTTGTGGACGCAGCGGGACGCGGCTTTCGTTCTGCCGTCTCTCGAAAAGGAACTGCCAGCGATCCGCACCTGGTCCGTATCTCAACAGCACCACTTTGCGAAGTTCCTCCTAACAAATTGGCCACCACTGCGCGATACCTCTCTCAATGGATGGATCGATGCTTGTATGAACCCATGAGTGATCGCTTTCAAGGATTCGCAGGCGCGAGCGATTTCAGGAAATGGGTGAGAATGGCAATGCCGGTGCCGATGTCCTCGGGTGAGGTGAACTCATCGGAATGATGGCTGAGTCCGTCGCGGCAGCGGGTGAAGAGCATGGCGATTGGACAGATTTTAGAAATCGCCACGCCGTCGTGACCCGCCCCGCTGGAGAGGCTTCGGCGGGAGCCGGTGATGGCGGCGAGCGAGTCGAGCAAGTGATTTGTTAGTTCTGGGTCACAGGGCGTGGCGTTGTTGTCCTGGACGGGTTGCCAATCGAAACGGAGAGAGCGGCTGTTAGCGATCTGGTTGAATGTTTCCTGGAGTTCGGAGAGCGCCTGATGCCGGGCGGTATCGTCGGGATGGCGGAGATCGATGGTGAAGGTGGCGGTCTGCGGAACAGAGTTCGACGCACCGGGATGGATGTGGAGTTTGCCGACGGTGATGACCAGCGGTGGCTGGGATCTCGCCAGGGATTCGGCGGCGAGGATGCATTCGGCAGCTCCGGTCAGCGCGTCGCGGCGCATCGGCATGGGGGTGGTGCCAGCGTGATCGGCGCGACCGTTGAGTTTGACGGTGAGGCGGGATTGACCGGCGATGGCGGAGACGACGCAACAGGCTTCACCCGCTTTTTCTAACACACGTCCCTGTTCGATGTGGAGCTCGACATAGCCACGACATTGACCCTTCGCGTAGCGGATGATGGTGGAGCCCTCATTCCAACCGTGATCCTCGATCGCAGCGGCGATGGTGACGCCGTTCGCATCGCGGGTAGCGAGGGTGGCGGAATCGAGCGGACCGGTGATGGCGCGGCTGCCGAGATAAGTGGTCTGGAAGCGGGTGCCTTCCTCGTCGGAGAAGGCGAGCAAATGAATCGGGAAGGGGAGTATGATTTTTTTCTGTTGGAGATTTTCCAGGGCGGCGAGTGCGGCGACGATTCCCAGCGGGCCATCGTATTTCCCGGCGTCGATGACGGTGTCGATGTGCGATCCTAACAAAAGTGGTTTCGCCGTCGAGTCGGATCCCGGGAGGATTCCACGGACGGTGCCGTCGGCGGCGTGTGAGATTTCCATCCCGAGCTCCGCCATCCAATTGGCGACTTCTTGAGCGGCAACGAGGTTGGCGGGAGAGAGAAAGGTGCGGACGAGGTGGGACGGGGAATCGGTGATGAGTCCGAGCTGATCCAAGCGGGCGAGGGCGTTTTCCAAGGGTGTCGACATGAGACTGAAATTTTAGCTGCCGCGATAGGTGGAGTAGGAAAATGGCGAGCAGGCCAGCGGGATGTGGTAGTTCCGTCCGGCTTCGAGGATGAAGTGGATGGGAACCTCGTTGAGGAACGGCGAAGGCACACCTTGGGCCCGGAAATAGTCACCGACCTCGAAAACGAGCCGGTATTCACCGGGGATGGCGTCGTCGAGGAGCGGGGCATCACAGCGGCCGTCCGCATTCGTCAGGGTGTCAGCCAGGAGTTCCGCACTG
>JBBQDJ010000390.1:0-4154 GCA_038319595.1 Verrucomicrobiales bacterium | reverse complement strand
GATAGCCAGCGACGGTCACAGAGCACCGCTAGCGTGACAAAGAACACGGCGGAGATGCTCGAAAGCGAGGACAATGAAACGGTGTTAAAGGATTTGGGAATGGCGAAGATGCTGCGCTGCCGGGTTCGCTATTTCACGGACGGCGCGGTGATCGGCAGCAAGGAGTTTGTGAATGAGGCGTTCGCGAATGCTCGGGAACGATTCGGGATCAAGCGGAAAGATGGAGCCCGGACCATGAAAGGAAGCGGTAAAGGCGCGAAGGGTGTGCTGTGGAGCGCACGAGATTTGCGCGTCCGGATTACGCCCAACCCCGGATGACCCGGATGACCCGGGACATCAACATCGACATCGTCCTCGCCCTCTTGCTCAAGGAGCTCGACCTGCTTCCCGAAATCTTCTAATAAATCAAGGACTGGGACCCCCGTTTGTGATCACCCCGTTTGTGACTCCGTTTGCGATGACACATTTTTCCAGGGCATCCGCCCAGTTAGATGTGTGACCCATGTTCCCGGTCAATTTGTAACCCATGTTCTCGGTCCGAACCCATAGCTTCAAGCAGAGCCTGATCCCTGCATGGCCGCTGCGGTTTTTCCTCGCCCCCTACGCGCCGCCCGCCACGGCCAAGATCGTGGCCTTCACCGGTAAGCCGGACATGGACGAAGCCGCCGCCGGCATTTGGCCCGACCACCGGGCCTGGAAAAAACTCTACAAGTATATCCGACCCACCCCGTGGATCGCTGATATTTGGAAATAGTCTCCGCCGGTTGGCTCAGGCGACGTTGCTAGTGATCTGCACGCGCTCTTCTAACAATTGAACGAAGTGTTTGACGTGATGAGAGGCGGAGTTGCGTTGCCAGACAGCCCACATGTGAAAATCCAGATTCGAGTGGTGAGAGGCGAGCGGCACGATGACGATGCCCTGATTTGCTAGATCCAGCACATGCGGCAGCAGCGAAATGCCTTGGTCGGCCGCGATGAGCGTGACCATCGAGTCGAAGCCTTCGATTTTCCGGTGCTTGGTCGGCTTGGTGCCCTCGGCGGTGTAGATCTGGCAGATGGCCTCCCGGTGGCTGGATTTTCCATCGCCGCCCAGGCAGAGCAGAGTTTCCCAGCGCAGGTCCTTGAGGCTGACTTCCTTCCTTTGCGCCAATGGATGCTGCCGAGAAACGGCGACACCGAAGATCGAATGAATCACGCGAAGGCTCCGCAGGCTGGGCATGTTCTGAATCTCGCGGCCGTAAGCGAAGCCGATGTCGATTTTCCCAGAGGCCAGCGCATCGAGCTGTTCGGCAGGAAGCATTTCCACAAACTCGACCTCCACGCCGGAGTATTTCTGATGGAAAATCTTCAGCGTCTTCGGCAGGAAATCCGTGGCGATGATACCGACACTACCGATGCGGAGTTTGCCCCGGTGGCCGGACTGGGCCTGGTTCGCGCGCTCGATCGCGCTTTCGGCGTCGCTCAGGAGTTTTTGCGCGTCTGCGAGGAAAATTTCGCCTGCTTTGGTGAGGGAGACGCTCACGGTGTCGCGATCTAACAATTTTACGGCGATCTCATCCTCAAGATCCTTGATCTGCTTACTGAGCGCCGGCCGGCTGATATGAAGGCGTTGGGATGCCTTGCGAAAGTTCAATTCCTCCGCGACCGCCACGAAGTAACGCAAATGTCTCAGTTCCATTCGGGAAGACTGGTAACGTAAAGTTACCAGCATGGAAACATCAAAGTCATTCCGGAATCCGATTCTGGGGCGATAAATTGCTGTCATTCCATCGACCCCTTGAGTCCTTGCCGCCCTCTGATCATGCGTCCCATCCTATTTCTTCCCATTTCGCTCATCTGGCTTTTGCTTCCTGGCTGCGGTAAAAAGGTTGCTCCCGTGCAATCACCGATGCCGCCGGCAGCCGTCACGTTCGTGACCGCAGAGGCTGAAACGGTGACAATCACCCGCGATCTGCCGGGCCGGATCGATGCGGTGCGGGTGGCAGAAATCCGAGCACGGGTGGCGGGGATTCTCCTGAAGCGGGAGTTCGTGGAAGGTGCCGAGGTGAAGGCGGGTGAGGTGCTTTTCCAGATCGATCCCGCACCCCTCGAAGCGGCCCGTAACAGTGCCGCGGCGAATTTCGCTCGTGCGGAGGCTGCCGCGAAACAAGCCGAAAACCAGGTGAAACGCTACCGGGAACTGGTCGCGGTGAATGCCGTGAGCAAGCAAACGGCGGATGATTCCGAGTCCGCCGTAACCATCGCCGAGGCCGAGGTCCGGGCGGCCACCGCCGCGCTGGCCACCGCTGAGCTGAACCTCGGCTATGCCAACGTGACCGCGCCAATTTCCGGTCGCATCGGTAAGGCGTTAGAAACCGAAGGCGCACTCGTTGGTCAGGGCGATGCCACGCGCCTCGCGGTGATCCAACAACTTGACCCGATCTATTTCGACTTCACCCAGTCCAGCACGGAACTCCTAGCACTGAAAAAATCCGGCGCGGACCAAAGCAAAGTGATCCTCCTGCTAGAAGATGGCAGCGAATACCGGCATCCAGGCAAACTGTTATTTTCCGAAGCATTCGTGGATGAAACGACCGGCATGGTCTCGCTGCGGACGGAGTTTCCCAATCCAGAGCGCGACCTGCTCCCCGGAATGTTTGCCCGGGCGCGCGTCATCCAAGCGGTGAAGGAAAACGCCGTCACCATTCCCCAACGCGTTGTCATCCGCGGGGCGGGTGGGGCAGGAAGCGTCATGGTCATCGACGAGCAGAACGTGGCGCAGGCCCGAGTCATCCAAACCGGTGACCACGTCGGTGATAAATGGGTAGTGACCTCCGGCCTCAAGGCTGGCGAGAAGGTGATCATGGAAGGCGGGTTGAAAGCCAAACCCGGTGCGCCGGTGGTGCCCGCGCCGTTTGTTCCTGCCAAGCAGTCCGAGAAGCCTACCGGACCTGAGAAACACTAACACCTCTGACTCATGGCTCGCTTTTTCATCGACCGCCCGGTTTTCGCCTGGGTGATCTCCATCCTCATCTGTCTTCTGGGCGGCATCGCCATCACTCAGTTGCCCGTGGCGCAGTATCCCAGCGTCGCGCCGCCATCGATCTCGATCACCGCGAACTACGCCGGTGCTTCTGCCGAGACGCTGAGCGACACGGTGACTTCCGTCATCGAGCAACAACTCAACGGCATCGACAATCTGCTCTACATGTCGTCCGCCAGCGATGCGAATGGCACTGCGATCATTACGCTCTATTTCAAACCCGGAACAAATCCGGATGTGGCGCAGGTGCAGGTGCAGAACAAGGTTCAACTCGCGACGCCGAGTCTGCCGCAAACGGTGCAGCAGCAAGGCGTGGTGGTGGCCAAGGCGACGCGGAACTTCATGATGTTCATCGCGCTTTCTACCGACGATGGAAGCCTTGATGCCATCGCGCTTGGAAACTATCTGGCGGCGAATGTCCTCGATCCGGTCCGCCGCGTGCAAGGGGTGGGCGAGGTCATCCAGTTCGGCACGCAGTATGCGATGCGGATCTGGTTAGATCCAGGCAAGTTGGTCAGCTACAGCATGACTCCAGGAGATATTTCAGCCGCCATCGCGGCGCAGAACACCCAGGTGCCGGTGGGCCAGATCGGGCAATTGCCAGCGGTCGAAGGCCAGCAACTCAACGTGATTCTCCAAGGCCGTGCGACTTTGCGCGAGGTCTCGCAGTTCGAGAACATCGTGCTGCGCGTCAACACCGACGGCTCACGAGTCTATCTCCGCGATGTCGCCCGCGTCGAATTGGGCGGGCAGGATTACAGCATCAAGGCGCGCATCGACGGGAAGCCGACCGCCGCCGCCGCGGTGAAACTCTCGCCGACCGCCAACGCCCTCGACACCGCCGCCGGCGTGCGCGCCGAGGTGGAGCGCTTGCAGGAATTCTTCCCACCCGGCGTGAAGGTGATCTATCCGCTCGATACCTCGACGTTCGTGAAAATTTCCGTGGAAGAGGTGCTCAAGACCCTAGTGGAGGCAATCATCCTGGTTTTCCTGGTGATGTATCTGTTCCTGCAAAATTTCCGCGCCACGCTGATCCCGACGCTGGTGGTTCCTGTCGCTTTGTTAGGAACCTGCGGGATCATGTCGGCCTTCGGATTCTCGATCAACGTGCTGACGATGTTCGGGATGGTGC
>JBBQDJ010000389.1:0-4165 GCA_038319595.1 Verrucomicrobiales bacterium | reverse complement strand
GAGATATGCGACGCCGCCACGCTGAGTCAGGCATTGGATTTCATCGAGCACTAGTGTTTCACCCTAAAAAGAGAAATGAACCGCAGATGAACGCAGATGGACATGGATCATAAAAGACTCCTGAAGAGTTCCTACTTCATCCTGGAGATGAATCAGAATATTGATAAAACTCTTTGATTATCTGCGCTAATCTGAGTCCATCTGCGGTTTCATTTTCCTATCTGGGTCCGGGCACCGAAGAGAGAGGTGTGCGGAGAGTTCCCTGCTCGCTTGCAAATTACTGTTGGGAAACACTCTAACGACAAGTTCAGCAGCCGTGAACGATCGTCACTTCAAGAGCGTCAGCGTAACGAGCCGGACGTCGGCCACCTGTTTCCCGGCGACTCGCAGGGCACGCAAGGTCAGCGGGCCCCGGCCTCGCTCCAGATGCATCGTACCCAGTTTCAATAGATGGAATTCCTTCTGATAGGACTCTCCCTGGCGCGGGACTCGATCCTGATCCCGGTTGAGCGGCGGATCCCACGCAAGTGCGACTTCTCCCTCCACGCGCGCGCCCTTGAAGCCGAGCTCGATGGTGGAACCGACATCCGTAGCCGGGCAGGTGTAGTGGATCGCCACCTCGTAGTCGCCGGCATTATGGACATCAATATCCCACGTCATCGAATCATCCGGCGAAATCCAGTGGGTGAAATAGGAGCAGTTCGGCGCACTGGCACTGCGTTTCACCCCTCCGTGCGGCACTCCGTCGCGCGGTGGCAAGGGAGTCATCGGGAACTCCGCGTAGCCAACCGGGAAGGGCCTATCGTCGATCTTTCCTGCCGGCAGCACCTCCTTGCGCCACGCGATGACGGCCTTGGCCAACTTCCCTGCCACTTCAGGATTCCGCGCCGCGACATTGGTGGTCTGCCCAGGGTCGCTGATCATATCGAAAAGCGTGCCGCCTTGATCGAGCCGATAGCGCCCATTGCGGACGCTGACCTTGCCATCCTGATAGGAGAAGATCATCCGGTCCGGCCACTCGTTCGCGTTTCCGAGCAATAGCGGCGACAGATCCTTGCCATCCAATGCCTTGGTGCCGACGAGTGGGATGCCTGCTAGGCCAGCGAGGGTCGGCAGGAGATCAATCGCACCGGCGATCTCACGCACGGTGACGCCGGGTTTGAGATGGCCTGGCCAGCGGATGATGAAAGGAACACGCACGCCGCCCTCGTCGGTCGAACCCTTGCGACCTTTCATCCCTCCATTCCAGCGCCAGCTGTTAGGACCATTGTCGGAAAAATAGATCACGATCGTATTGTCCGCGATCCCGAGCGTTTCGAGTTTTTCCAGCACCCGGCCGACGTTCCAGTCGATGTTCTCGCACATCGCCAGGGCGCAGCGAGTGACGGGCAGGTCTTCCTTGATCCCATCCTTCCCGCGCAGGGCGATGTCCTTTTCCTTGAAGCGGTCCCAATACCCGTCCGGCACGCAGAACGGCGAGTGCGGCGTATTGAAGGGTAGATAACAGAAAAAAGGCTGCTCCTTGTTCGTCTCGATGAATGCCATCGCATGATCGGTTAGATCATCGGTGATGAAGCCCTTGCCGCGGACGAAGTTTCCATTGTGCTCTAGCAGGGGATCGAAGTATTCGCCCCAGTGGCCGGAGGTAAAACCGTAATATTCCTCGAAACCCCGTGCATTAGGATGATAGGGCCACTGGCTGCCATTGTGCCATTTGCCGAAGGCCCCGGTGGCATAGCCGGCGGCCTTGAAGGTGTCTGCGATGGTTTTCGTTCCGGGATCAAGGCGTTCCAGGCCCGTAGAAACCCCGCTCACTCCGTCGCGGGAATGGTAGCGGCCCGTTAGGAACTCAGCCCGCGTCGGGGCACAGAGCGGGCAGACGAAGAAGCGGTCGAGCATCACGCCAGCGCGCGCCAACGAATCGATCTTCGGCGTGCTCAGGTTGGTGTTGCCATTGATGCTCAGATCGCCCCAACCCTGGTCATCGGCGAGGATGATGACGATGTTAGGTTTTTCCGCCGCAGCCGCGGAAAAGCCGGGAAGCAGGGCAAGAAGGGCGGCGGCAATTCTCGGGAAGCGATTCATAGGAAAAATATTCGGGGGCTTACGGGAAGAAAGGGTGAAG
Organism: Verrucomicrobiales bacterium; assembly: GCA_038319595.1. Lineage (GTDB taxonomy): Bacteria > Verrucomicrobiota > Verrucomicrobiia > Verrucomicrobiales > Akkermansiaceae > Luteolibacter. The sequence continues at coordinate 2,040 of JBBQDJ010000389.1, read as the reverse complement.
TGAGTAGCGAGCAGAAGGAAAAAATTGTTAGATTAAAGCGTTCAGTTTTCGGGAGGGGTGAGAAACCACTGAATGGCGGGGATGACTTCGATTTCATGGGGAGTGGTGGTGCCGGGAGGGAGTGATTCGAGGAGGATCAGGATGAGGCGGGCATCGGGGTGCATGGCGCGAGCTTCGAGGAGGGAGCGCGTTTCTCGGTCGAGGGTATTCGGGTCGGTGGCGTCGGCACAGACTTGGACGAGGAGCGTTCCGCCGACTGGGTCCATCGCGTGGAAATCGACTTCGTTTCCTTGGGGAGTACGGAGGTAATGGAGTTCGCAACCACGGCGCTGGAGTTCGATGAGAACGGCAGTTTCCAGGGCATGGCCGAGGTTTGCGCGTCCGACGCGTTCATAGACGGGGATGAGGCCGGAATCGATGGGATAGGCCTTGCGGGGGTTGACCATGCGCTGGCGCTCGGAGGCGGTGAACAATGAGGTGGTGCGGATCAGGAAGGCATCCTCGAAGTAGGCGAGAAAGGCATGCAGGCTGTCCTTGGAAACCGGTAGCCCTTGCGACTTCAGCGCATCGTAGAATTTCTGGATGCTGAAGGGCGCGGTGGGATTGCCGAGCAGATGGCGCTGGAGCCAACGGAGAGCGACGGGATTCGAGATGCCATGGCGCTCGATGATGTCCCGCAGGACGGCAACATCGACATAGCCTTGGAGCAGTGGTCTGCGGTCGCGTGCGTCGATGCCTTGGGAATCCGGGAAGCCCCCTTCGGTGAGATAGTCACGGAAGGCTTTTTCAAGGATGGAGCGCCGGGCTTTCGGGAGGGCGTTCCATTCCTTCTCCGGGAGCAAGTTTCGGTGGAGAAGAGCTTCGCGGAAGCTGAATGGGAAGACGGTGATTTCCATCGCCCGCCCACGCATGCTGGTGGCGACCTCGCGACTGAGCATGGAGGCGGAGGATCCGGAGAGGAAGATGCGGATTTTTTCACTGTCCAAGACACGACGGGCGAAGCTTTCCCAGCCAGGAATGAGTTGGATTTCGTCGAGAAACAAAGTGACCTGGTGGGTGTCCCTGAGGCCGGGGTGCAGGCGGTAATATTCCTCCAGAAGGAACGAGAGGTCGGAGGCCTCCATGCCGGCGAGGCGGTCGTCCTCGAAGTTCAGGAAAACCAGCGACTCCTTTGGGGCTCCGGCGTCAAGCAAGTCGCCGAGACACTGCCAGAGAAAGTAGGTCTTGCCGCTGCGGCGCATGCCAATGACGGCCAAGGCCTTGCCAGGAACCTCGGGGAGTCGGATTTCCCGGCGAGTCAGCACCGGAATCTCGACCGCGAGTGCGGAGGCGAGCTTTTCCCGGAGAGTGTTGTGAAGATCTCCTTTCATGGGGGAGAAGCATAAGGTAGTTTATCCTTTTTAAAAGGATAAAATGAGCTGCGGAAAGGCTTAGGTTGGTGAGCAGGTCGAGCAGCGAATCGACTTGGGCGGAGGCAGGGAAGATGCCTTCGGCGCGGAGGGTGGTGAAGGGCGCGTCCAAGAGCGGAGACGGTGATTTTGATTCCTATGTTGAAGCGTTGAATTTGCTTTCCGCTGGGAGTTCGCGTTGCAAGCAACCAAGCAATTCCACGCAGAGCATGATCGCTGAAACTGCGACGCCGAGATGGATCGCTTGACCGGATGCATGTTGGGAGCGATTTCGGAAACTGTGGATTGCGTTCAGAAGAACGTAGGAATCTTTCGTCACATTCTGTGACATGGAACAGCTGAAGTCCTGATTACTTCCGGTTAGCATTTGCAAAATAGAAATTTGTTCAGAGCGATCGTTTGAAACCCTCCAGGCGTCGGGGGCTCCATGCTCGTCAGATGCAATCTTCTGCTTGATGAATCGATTTCGTTTGTATTCAGGCTGACTGAGGTGGACTTGAGACCAGTAACTTACGACTTTAGACGGCAGTTCGCGATCTTGATCCAACTCGTGCTTCCAGATGCAGTCGAGAGCACGGTCTTCGATGTTGGAAAGATTGTTCAGGCAGTCATCGGGATACTGGGGAATATT
>JBBQDJ010000388.1:0-4211 GCA_038319595.1 Verrucomicrobiales bacterium | reverse complement strand
GGATCGTCCTTAGGAAGTTGGCTCCAATTGCTTTCGCTCGCATCGGCAGCACATTTAAGCATGCTCCACTCAGCGCCGGGAATCGGGCTTTTTCCTAACAGCGCCTGCAATTCTTGAAGCTTCGCCGCAACGGTTGGCAATTCGGGCGAAGTGAGGGCCCCATTTTCAAGGAGTTCGAAATGAAGATTCACGATGGAGCCGGGATCCTCGGGGAACGCCTTGCTGCCCAGTTGATATTCTTCGGGAAGGCGGCGATTCTCACCGGAAACGATGGCAGCTCCTGCGGCATCCATCCGCCACAGGGCGAGGCGCGTGCATTCCTCCAGGTCGGCACGAGCTTGAGCCTGAGCGCGGTATTTTTCTGAGGCCAACACATCGCGGGTGAGCCACGCCATCGCTCCTAACACCATCACGCCGCAGAGCGCGAGGGTCGTCCAAATGAGGAAACTGCGGGAAGGTTTCATGGTTTCTGCGGAGCGCGGAATTCATTCCGGCTTTCATTCATTTTCTTCGAAGGAGCGGAGAAATGGGGTGAAGGTGTGGAAGTAGGAATAATCCGGCGATTGATAAATGAATGAATGAAAGCCCGGATGAATCCGGCGGTCCATTAAGAGGTCCAACGATAGCCTTTTCCACGCACGGTTGCCAGCAAGGATTGATCTTTGTCACCGAGCTTGGTCCGAAGGTGCATGATGTGCATGTCGATGGTGCGGGTCTCGGTGCGGTCTGGATCGAGGCCCCAAAGGTTGCGGAGGATTTCCTCCCGGCTGACGATGCGGCCCTGGGAGTCCAGCAGATAGCGGAGCAGGTCGTTCTCGCGTTCCGAGAGCTCCTCGCAGCGGCCATCGTTGAAATGCAGGACACGGTCCTTGAAATCAACATTACCACCCGGCACCGCCCGTTGGTCGGCCGGTGCGGTGCGTTCGCAGGTGCGTCTCAGGACGGCATCCACGCGGGCTAACAGCTCTTTCATGCTGAAGGGTTTCACCACGTAGTCATCCGCACCGTTGACGAGGCCGCGGACGCGGTCGTTCTCCTCACCTCGTGCTGATAGAATGATGACGGCCTGGCCAGGACGCTTCTTTTTCAATGCTTCAAGGATGTCGAATCCCGACGGACCGGGCATGACGAGGTCCAACAACAGCAGCCGGAAATTCGCCTTCAGCGCGAGATCCATCCCGGTGTGGCCGTCGGGAGCCTCAAGCGTCCGGTAGCCGGCGTATTCCAACACATCGACGATCCCGCGACGAACGGCGGGATCGTCTTCAATGACGAGGATGGTGATTTCCGACATGGTCAGAGATTGATAGACGAGGACTGCGATGGCAAGTCCAGGACTACTCGGGAATAGAGATGGCCTAACAAACCTAAGGCTTCATTTTTTGAAGCTGTAACCGAGGGCAGTCGCTTGATCGCGGGTGGTCTCGACGAGGGCTTCGTCAAGGGTTTGCGCACCGGTGGTGGCCTGCTTTTTGAGTTCCTCGGCGACGAAGGCTTCGCGTTGCTTGTTGAGTTCCATGATTTTCGCTTGGATCGCGGCGCGATCTTTGGTGGCCTTTTCGACGAAGGCGACGCGAGCTTCAGGAGTCATGGCCTGCATTTCTGCTGGCAGTTCGTTTGCTGGCAGCTTCGCGAGATCAATTTTCTTTTCACGCAGGCCATCGACGAGGTCCCAAGAATCATTGCAGTAGTTCATGCTGGCCTTGGTAACGGCGCGGGAGACAGGAGCTCCGGCCTTGGCATTTGCGGTGGCGTCATTGTCGGCGCTTGTCTGCCTTTGTGCGGCGGCTTCCCAGTTTTTGCCGTATCCGAGATAGGTCTTGTTGAGTTGTTCACTCCAATTAGAGATTTCCTTGTCCTGAGGCGCGTCCACATGGGCGACGGCACGGTCTTGGTCGATAATCATGAATTTTCCTTCGGCGAGTGCAGCACCGTCATGCCATGAACCTGAGATGCCTTCGTTACGACTGCCACAGTGAATCGTGTTGACGATGATGTGCTTGGCGAGAGCGTCGCGGCAGGCTTGGCGAGCATCAACGGGGCCTTGGGTGAACGGTTCGTTACCGGCAATGAAGATGACTTTGTAGGTTTTTTCCGAGGGATCCCACGAGAGATCCGCAAGGGAGCGCTGGATGACGGCACCGCAGTATTCCTCGCCGCCATTGGTCGTGAGGGCGAAGAGGTCGCGACTCAGTTCATCGAGATCGCGAGTGAGTGGCTCGACGAGACGGATGTAGTTGTTAGCGATATTCAGCCCGCTGTTTCCATATTCATAGAGGGCGACCTCGACGTAAGGTGCCACGCCATCGCGGCGGGCATCGACGAAGGTGTTGACGACTTTCCAGAGCTGGGTGCGGGCTTGGTCGATCAGGCCATTCATGCTGCCGGAGGTATCGAGCAGCAGAGCGATCTGGATCTTTTCTTGGCGGGGCTGTGGATCGCCTTGATGTCTGCCTTTCGCAAACAGTGGCTGTGAAGAAATAGCAGTGATGAGCCCGATGGTGAGGATGTGTTTTGTTTTCATAACGCATCCTTTTTACCGCAGTCGTGGGGCGGCGTCCGTAAATGGACTGTAAATTCGTCAGAACGCTTCCTTCAAATCGATCGCAGGCTTCGCCTCCGCTTTCGGGATGTTCCAAGCGGTGAACCATTCCTGCTTGGTGCGCTTGAAGCCGAGTTCCAGCAGGTGTTTCTCCATGTCAGGGAAATGGGCCGCGCCGTAAAAGATGCCGAGGTGGTTGTGACCGGCTGCGAACTCGGTATTCATCACCTCGAGGCAGCGCTTGTTACGGTCGCTGATGATCACGCTTTCTCCGGCAAATGCAGCGATCTGATCGTCACCATGGCCGAGCGTGTGGACGATTTCGAGTTTCACGAGATTCGAACTGCCGGACAGCATGGCCTTGAGCAGCTTCGCGGGGTCCGGCTGGTTAGGGGCGTCGGGATCCATCTTGCCGGCCTTCATCGCGAAGCCGATGAGCGACTCGCCGCGCTCGGCCTGCATCCGGGTGAACTCCGCGAGCGTGAGGTCGGCGTGGACAAAATTCTTTGTGGTGTAGTCAATGGATCCCGTCTGACCGGTTAGGTTGAGGAATGCCCCGACCATGTCATAGATCTTGTGCAGTCCGGAGAGATTGTTTTCCTGGGCTCCCTCCGCGATCTTTTCGTGAACGGCAAATTTTTCGCCGCCTATCATTTCGAACAGCAGCGAATCGTAGCCTTCGAAACGGGTGGTCAGCGCCTGATAGTAGGCCTTATCCGCGATGTGGACGGCACCGATCAACTCGACGCTGTGGCCATCCTTTTCATAGCGGGTTACCGCTGTTTGCAGCCGTGCCGCCGTGTCGTCCTCATCGACTCGGATAAAATCCCCGGCCTGGGCTGCGACCGTGAGGACGAGTGAAGTGATCGCGGTTGCGAGGCGTGTTCTGCGGCTCATAGGGCTATCTTTCGCACACGGGTTGGCAGGGGGCGAGGGATTTTTCCGAGACTGGTTCCTGAACAAAATGCTCTTCCGATCCTTGCGGTGGAGGTTCGCTTCCTCAGAGCACGAAGAGCACCTTCCCCGATCGCTCCGGCGCGTCCAGGCGGGCGAGCGCCTCACGAAACGCCTCTAAAGGGAATGTAGAGTCCACCGTTTGCACGAGTTTCCCGGCCGCCACACGGGCGGCGAGATTTTCATAAACGGCATGGATCTCGTCCTTGGGTGCGTTTTCCAGCCAACGGCTGACCCATAGTCCGTGCACCTGGAGGTCGCGGAAAATCAGCAGGCCGTTAGGGATCGTTACCGGCTTTTTCCCCATCGCCCCGTAGGTGATGTGGCTACCGCCTTCGCGCAACAGTTTCATCAGGCGCAGCGCGCTGTCGCCGCCGACGGCGTTAAAGGCGAGGGCGGCATTCGCTCCGCCGAGGATCTCCTTCGCAGCGGCCTGGCCGTCTTTGTCATCGGGGAAAACATGATCGGCGCCGAGATCCCTCAGTTCTTGAAACAACTCCGGGCGGCGGGCGAAGGAAATCGTGCGGATGCCGAGGTCGCGAGCCAGTTGGATCACACAGCGCCCAACCGCCGAGTTGCCGGCATTCTGGACGATCCAATCGCCTTCTATCAGGTCCGTGAAGCCGTGGAGCAGTCTCCACGCCGTCGCGGGATTTACTTTAAGCATCGCGGCTTGGAGCGGGTCGATGCCGGGTGGCAGTTTGAAAAGTGCCTC
>JBBQDJ010000387.1:0-4215 GCA_038319595.1 Verrucomicrobiales bacterium | reverse complement strand
GGTCGGCACAGATAGCCGCTGCCGGGACCTCAATCATGATGCCGATGGGAAGACCTCGGTCGAAGGGTACGCCCTCACTCTCCAGCTCATCCATGCAGCGCCGGACCATGTCCTTACTGCGCCAAACTTCGGACAGGCCTGAGATCATGGGGAACATGATGGCCACCTTGCCATAGGCGCTGGCCCGCAGGACGGCGCGGATCTGCTCGCGGAACATCGCCGGGCGTGCCAGCGAAACGCGGATGCCGCGCCAGCCGAGGAAGGGATTCGGCTCGGGATCGGTGAGCGGTTCGACCGGCAGCTTGTCACCGCCGGCATCGAGGGTGCGGATGATGACCGTATGCGGGGCCATTTCCGTGGCGACCTTGGCGTAGACCTCCGCTTGGCGCTTTTCATCCGGCATTTCCTCGCCGTTGAGCAGCAAAAATTCGGTGCGATAGAGTCCGATGCCTTTCGCGCCGCTGCGTTTCACCGGCGGCAGTTCATCGACGATTTCAATGTTGGCCGAGACCTTCAGAGAGCGCCCGTCGGTGGTTTCGGTGGCGGCCCCACTCATCGCGTCGAGCGAGCTGCGGACGCGCTCCTTGGCGAGCGTGAGGTTCCGGTAGCGCTCGAGGGTTTCTGGCGATGGGAAAAGGATCAACTTGCCGGTATAGCCGTCGAGGATCGAAGGAGTCAGGGCGATGATGTCGATGACGGCACCATCTAGACCGACGACCGCGGGGATTCCGAAAGCGCGGGCGAGAATCGCCGTATGCGAGTTCACACTGCCCTGCTCGGTGGCGAAACCCAGCACGTGGCGGCGGTTCATGGAGGCAGCGTCCGACGGTGCCAGATCGTAGGCGACTAACACATGCTGGTCCTCGGGACCAAGCACCCGGGTATCACCTTCCGTGCTGAAGTTCCGCAGCACGCGCTGGGCGACGTCCTCGATGTCCGCCGTGCGTTCCCGCAAATAGGGATCCGGAATCCGGCGCATCGCCTCGAGGAAATTCTGCATCACTGCATAGTAGGCATACTCGGCATTCTGAAGGCGGCGGGGAATGGCTTGGAGGACGCGGTCCACCACCGATCTATCCTCAAGAATCATCACGTGAGCCTCGAAAATCCCGCTTTCGTTGTCGCCGGAGAGATCCTCCAGCCGGCTTTGGAGTTCGATCAACTGCCGCTTGGTGATTTCCAAGGCCTGCTTGAAGCGAAGCTGCTCGCGCTCAACGTCCTCCTCTTTGATTTCATAAATCTCGGGGGCAGAGAATCCGCGGGCGATGACGTGAACCGGAGCGATGGCGATCCCGGGAGAAGCTGGGATTCCCTCGTAGATGATTTCGTGCTCGGCTCCGGTTTTCGGCATGGATTGGCAACACCATGCTTCCAACCGGGGGATGGGTTCAAGACACAATTTCCCCCTCGACCGATGCCGGAAATGCGAAGGCGGCGCGTCCCCATGGAGACAAAACCCACCCGAACCCAAGACCGGGGGTTGTTATTCCGGAATATCGTGCAATTTTCCCTGCCATGAAAAGCATCACCCGTCTCCTGACCGCCGTCACCGCTTGCGTTTTTGCCAGCAATGCCTCCGCCGAAGCCCTCGCCATCGGGGCAGCCCTGCCGTCCGTGGAGCAGAAAAACCAAGATGATCAGCTGGTCAAACTGGCAGAAGTGGGAGCCAAGGGATTCACGTTGGTCTATTTCTACCCCAAGGCGGACACGCCGGGCTGCACCAAGCAGGCATGCAGCCTCCGGGATTCCTACGCAGCGCTCACCGACAAGGGGGTCAAGATTTTCGGTGTCAGCACGGACAAAGTTGCCTCGCAGAAGGCATTCCAAGAAAAATACAAATTGCCATTCGTCCTCCTGGCCGACAGCGACGGAAAAGTCGTCGATGCCTTCGGAGTGCCGAAAACCATGGGCTTTGCCAAGCGGCAGGCGTTTCTCTTCAAGGATGGAAAGCTCGTCTGGAGCGACATGAGCGCATCGACTGACAAACAGGCAGAAGACGTCTTGAAAGTCTTGGCTGAGCAGAAGTGAGGCGGTTTGGCGAAACGGAGATTCAAGCGGACCGCCGCGTTTCGTTCCGGTCGAGATGGAGGAAGTGATTCCAACTATCGTCGGCCAGCCCGTTTACATGCATCACGAAAAGCGGCCGCCAGCGGGGCGCGAAGGGCTTGATTTGCGGGTGCATGTTCGCCTCGTGAGGCAGCTTGTTGCCCTTGCGGGTGTTGCAACGGAAACACGAGGTGACGATGTTGTCCCACGTCGTCCGGCCACCCTTATCGCGCGGTGTGACGTGGTCGAGATTGAGCTGAGTTTCTGGCAAAACTTTGGTGCAGTATTGGCAGGTAAACTTGTCACGCAGGAAGACATTGCGGCGGGTGAATTTCACCTCCAGCCGCGGCAGCCGGTCATACACCGAGAGCACCACGATTTTCGGCACGCGAATGGCGATCCTTGCGCCGTGGATCATTTCCTCGTCGGAGTTTCCGGTGGAGTAGGAAATCCATGACGAAAGATCGTGCGAATTGAATCGCTCGTCACCCTCCACCTGGACGACTTGGGCGTGGCCGAGACACAGCAAATGGAGCGACCTGCGGACGGAACAGGTGTGGATCGGTTGCCAGAACCGATTCAATACGAGCACGGGATGTTCGAGGATGGCATTCATCACCTTTCTCAATCAATCGTGCGCAAGCTAGCAAAGGATCGGATGACGGCAACCCAAAAGGTCGGGAAAGCAAAATCAACCGTCTGGGGCGAAACAGCGACTTAACTCCCGGATTTTCGATTGAAGCGTCTGCCGGAATCCCCAAGATTCGCACAAGTGAGAATTCTGATCGTAGAGGACGACGCCAAAACCTCGCAGGCGATTCACAGCGGCTTGCAGGCTGACGGCTATTCGGTCGTGATCGCACGAACCGGGCTAGAAGGGCTGGAGCGGCTGGGCAATGAGACATTTGATGTCGTAATACTCGACTGGATGCTTCCCGGCTGCGACGGCATTGGGGTCCTCCAATGGCTTCGAAAGCGCGGAACCAAGCAGCCGGTTCTACTTCTCACTGCGCGAGATGCGGTGGAGGACCGGGTGCTCGGGCTGGACAGTGGCGCGGATGATTATTTGGTAAAGCCCTTCGCTTTCGCCGAGCTCCTCGCACGCCTGCGAGCCTTAGCGCGGCGCTCCAGCACCGATGAGCCCCCACGCAAACAATCGGGAAATCTCCGCCTGGACCCCCACACGCGCCAGACCTTTCGTAGTGAACAGGAAATCGCGCTCACCCCCCGCGAGTTCGACCTGCTCGCCTACTTAATACGCTTCGAAGGCCAGGTGGTCACCCGACAAATGCTGGCCCGAGAGGTCTGGCGGGAAACCAATCGCTCAACGCCCCTCGACAACGTCATCGACGTTCACGTTGCGCGCCTGCGAAAAAAAATCGATGATGGTCAGCCGGTCCGCCTGATCCACACCATCCGCGGTGTGGGTTTCCTCTGCGGTGAGAACCGGAAAGCCGCCACCCCATGAGCGATTCTTCCGCCACGAAACCTCGATCCGGCCGGTCGCTGCGGCTGCGACTCGCGGTTTCCTTCACCGTCATTACCTGCGCCATCCTACTCGCTTTTCTACCCGTCGTTTACAACCTGATCCGCCAGCAAATGAATGCCGACATGGATCGCCAGCTCCACATCGACTGGGCCTTGATCGAGGCGCATCTCGAGGACGATGGCCGTGGCGGCATCCAATGGCGCAAGAGTAGCCCCGCCACTCCGAGAAGTGCGGGCTACGCCGAAAGCTGGTTCGATGTTTGGGCCGGAAACGATAGCCTGCTGCAACACTGGCCCCCCTACGGAGCCGAGACGCTTCATCCGCCTGCCCCAGAAAAAGCGAACGCTGCGCGATTTTATTCAGTCCCGCTCAATGATGGCCGCCCGGCGAGAACGTTTCAACAATCCGCCACCATCGACGGCCGCAGCGTGACTCTGCGCGTGTTCCGCGATGAATCCGCCCATCGCTCGACCCTCCGCCGCATTCTCACCGGCCTTGCGCTTGGCATGCCCGCCGCCGTTTTGCTCGCCGGCATCGCGGGTTACGCCATGGCCGGACGCGCCCTCCGCCCGGTCGGAGATATGGCCGCGGCCGCGCGCCGCATCACCTCGGATTCACTCGGCAGCCGCCTGCCGAATCCGAATCCACACGACGAACTCGGCCAGCTCGCCACGGTTTTC
>JBBQDJ010000386.1:0-4221 GCA_038319595.1 Verrucomicrobiales bacterium | reverse complement strand
TGCGCATTTGAAAAAGGGCGAAGCGAAACCGGCGGTGGATCCGAAGACCAAGTGAGCGAAGATCCGCGAAGAGAAGAAATTTAACGGTCAATAAGCAACGGCTACCGCAGGAGAAATGGGTGAGTCTCATGGCAGAAGGCGGACTAACAGGTTACCCGCCTCTTGTTCACGGCTTGGTCGGGAAATGGCGTTTCTCAGTGGTATCGACTTCAGTGGCTTGGTCTGGGGGGAGATCGCCATAGGCTTTGCCAAACCAGAGCAGGGCGATGAGATCCCGTTTTTCACGCGTCGGCTTTGAGCTTAGATCAATCCGATAGAAGGGTAGTTCCTGCGCTTCCTGGAGGGTGGCGGTGATCTCCAGTCCATCACGTTGGCTCGTGGCGGTAATCGGTTGAGACGGCTTTTTGAACTCCGCGTGGTTCTTGCTCAGCACTTGCGGAGCCATGGTGAAGAGGGTGGTTCCCAGGGTAAGACTGCCGCTCTCGAGCAGGGCAGGTCGTAGGCCGGTTTCCGGGTCTCCCTCCGGACCGGTGCGAATCTCCATGGAGAGCTTGCTGATGGGGCCGCTGCTCTCCGGGGCAAAGTAGTCGTCGGGGGTGAAGTCTTTGATGCTAGTCGCTTCGTATCCCAACGAGCCAAGATTGACCGTCTCCACCGCCCCGTTGAAGCCGCGGACGCGGGTGATCATTTCCCCAGCCATGGCACCGAGTTCGACCGTGAAGCCGATCTCTTTCACGAGGGACTTGTGCAGCCCCGGCTTGAGAACACCCACGAGCTGGCGCTTGAAGGGAACTAGCTGACCCGCAATGGTGGCCACGCTGGCATCTTCCAAACGGAGGTCTAGGAAATTGCTGCCAACACTCAGCGAGGCGAGGTCGAAGTCATTGCCCTTGACCCGGAAGCCCTTCATGAGGATTTCGTCGAGGTCGAACTTGAAGTCCCCGCTGATAGATTCGACGACGACCTCGCGGATGTCGACGTTTTTGATTTCGAAGAGCTTCAGCCTGTTTTCCGTTCCAGTGGTGGTGTTCGATTTTGAGGTGCTGGATTCGGATTCCTTCTTGGCGGTGTTGTCGCTGGTATCGATGTAGAGATGGGCACGACGAAGCCCGATCTTCTCGATCACGAGTTCCTGATTCCTACCCATCCGGGTAATGTCGCCCCACTGGAGAGCCATGCCCTCGAGCACGGATTCCTTTCCTGAATCGCCGGAGTAGCGGATGGATTCGATGGTGAACCCCCTTGAGATGGATCCGCCGATTCCCTCGATTTTGATCTGCTTGTCTTGATTGAGGGCCTTCGCAACGAGACGCAAAGGCACCGCGGTGTGCATGACGACATAGTAGCCGATGATGGCGAGGATCACAGGAACTCCAATGACGGTGCCGAGGCAGCCGAAGAGGCAGCCGTTCTTGCGTGGTTTTACTTCTGTAGCGACAGGCACTCGAAGCTGCGGTGGTTGTTCCATGACGAACAGAAGATCGTTTTTGAGCATTCACCGCGATTACAAAATGCGGTGAAGTTCGGAGGGCGAGGGGTGACTGGATCAGTTAGTTATTCCCGGTCAAGGGGATCGGGGCATCGGTCGCGGAGGCGGCAGCGGCGGCAGAACTCGCCGCGATAGAGGTCGTCAACCCAAGTGGTAAGTTTTGTTAGGTCGGCCTTTTCGTCGGTGATGAATCCGGCTTCGAAGTTACGCTTGTCCGCGTGCTTGGCACCGAGGCCGGCTCCGGTGAGGTTGGGTGAGCCGATGAAGGCTTTTTTGCTTTCGACGATGACTCTGGCATGGATTTCCTCGTTGAGCAGCAATTCTCTCACGATGCGCTAGCAGAGTCTGGCGAGCACGGCGTCGCCCATACCGGAGGTGCCGACTTTGGTTTCGCCGGGTTGGCTGGTGGCGATGTCGCCGGTGCGGAAGCCATCGGCGATGGTCTGGGCGACGGCGGCTTCGATGGCATCGGCGGCTTCGATTTCCCCTAACGAAAAACGCAGCAGCATGGCAAGCGAGAGGATCTGGGCGATGGGATTGGCGATGCCCTGGCCGGCGATGTCGGGAGCGGAGCCGCCGGATGGTTCGTAAAGGCCGAAGTAGAGTCCGTCCTCGCGTTGTTTGCCTAACGAGGCGGAGGGTAGCATGCCGAGCGAGCCGGAGATCATCGCCATTTCATCGGATAGAATATCGCCGAAGAGGTTTTCCGTGACTAACACATCGAACGAGCCGGGGCGCTTGATGAGCTGCATCGCGGCGTTGTCCACATACAGGTGGGAGAGCTGGACTTCGGGAAATTCCTTGGCGATTTCCACGACGGTCTCGCGCCAGAGGACGGAGGTGGCGAGGACGTTGGCCTTGTCCACGGAGAGCAGTTGTTTTTTCCGACCCATGGCGGCGGTGAAGGCGACACGGGCGATGCGCTGGATTTCACTTTTTTGATAGACCATGGTGTCGAAGGCGACGGGTTCGCCATTGCGTTCCTCACGGCCTTTCGGCGTGCCGAAATAAATGCCGCCGGTGAGTTCGCGGACGCAGAGCACATCGAAGCCATTGGCGATGAGTTCTTGTTTGACCGGGGAGGCGTGGGTGAGTGCGGGCAGGCAGACGCCAGGGCGGAGATTGGCGAAGAGGCCGAAGTGCTTGCGCAGCGGCAGCAGCGCACCGCGCTCGGGCTGGATGTCGGGTGGCAGGGATTCCCATTTCGGTCCGCCGACGGAGCCGAAAAGGATCGCGTCCGCAGCCTCGCTGGCGGCGACGGTTTCCGGCGGCAGCGGGTGGCCAGTGGCATCGATGGCTGCGCCACCGACAAGGTGCTCGCTGCGGGCGACGGTGAATCCGAATTTCGCCTCAACGGCGTCGAGAAGGCGGAGGGACTCGGCCATGACTTCGGGGCCGATGCCGTCTCCGGCGAGGATCGTGATGCGGTGACTGCGTGACATGCGCGGGAAAATGGCGGGTGCTCTGGGGTGTGGCAAGTGTGCAGAATGCGGGATTGCCGGGAATCGATACTCGGGACTCGGGAGACTAACCTTGGCTTGCGGAATGCTCATCCCTGCACCATCCTTTGCGTATCATGCAAGCAGTGACAGATCGTTTGAAAAATTTCCTTCAATACGTCACCGTCAATTTGATCGTCGAACCAAGCCAGGCGCAGCTCAAGGTGGCGGAACTGGGGCCGAAGCGGTTGCGTTTCAAGCTCGTGCTCGCCAAGCAGGATGTGGCGATGCTGATCGGCAGGAACGGCTTCACTGCCTCGGCGATCCGCAGTCTTTTAAAAGCGGCTGCGGACAAAGAAGGCGTCTTGGTTTCACTGCAAATCCACTCGCACGAGGAAGAGGCGGAGCTGCTCGCACGGGGCGACGGGCACTGAAATTTTCACGCGGTTGCCAAGCAGCCCGGGCAATTCTGGGCGAAATGGCCGGGTTGGATCTCGTCGAGCGAGGGAGATTTTTCTAGCAGGCAGAGTTCCGGTTTTCCCATGCGGTTGCGGGGGTGGAACGAGCACCCTGGAGTGGGTCGCGAGAGGTCCGGCGGCAGGCCGGGGATGGTGTAAAGCGGTTCACCTTTGGGGTGGATGGCGGGGATCGATTTCAGCAGCGAGCGGGTGTAGGCATGCAACGGGTGCTGGAAGAGCTCGGATTTCTCGGCGCTTTCAACGATGCGTCCGGCATACATCACGTTGATCTTGTCGCACATTTCCGAGACGACCGCGAGATCATGGGTGATGAAAATCACGGCGGTGCCGAGTTCGCGCTGGCGGTCGCGGATCAGGTCTAACACCTGTTTTTGCACCGTCACGTCGAGCGCGGTGGTGGGCTCGTCGCAAATGAGCAGCTCGGGCCGGGTGATGAGGGCCATGGCGATCATCACGCGCTGGCGCATGCCGCCGGAAAACTCGTGGGGATAGGACTGAATGCGTTTTTCGGGCTCCGGGATACCAACCTCGGCGAGCGCGTCGATGGCGCGGTGGAGCGCCTTCTTGCCAGTGCAGTTTTCATGAAGTGCCAGCGGCTCGGTCAACTGCGAGCTCACCTTCATGAACGGGTTGAGCGACGTCATTGGGTCCTGGAAAATCATCGAGATCCGTTTGCCACGAATCTTGCGGAGCTGCTTTTCGGGGATTTTCAGGAGGTCGAGGCCGTCGAAAATCGCCTGTCCGCTGTGGATGCGGCCGGGAGGCTGCGGGATCAACCCGAGCAGCGAATAACAGGTGACCGATTTCCCAGAGC